>JAHECH010000392.1 GCA_024641835.1 Deltaproteobacteria bacterium | reverse complement strand
TCAAGGCTTATCCGGACCCTATCCGAAGGTCGGCGTAAACGAAGATATTGTCTGCGGGATCAACCTTCTCTATGACCTCGAATTCGACAGTGCGGAGAAACACTTTTTGAAAGTGGTGGCAACCCAGCCAGACCATCCCATCGGTTATTTTTACCTGGCCATGGTAAGGTGGTCGAAGCTCAGCATCGGCTTTTGGTCACCCGATATGGTCCAGGACTACGTGAACGATATCGACCGAACCATTGCTGTGGCAAGGAAGTCCATCCAGAGGCAAAACCCTGACAGTTTCAGCTACTTCTACTTGGGGGGTGCACTCGGTTTCAAGGGGCGGTTCGAGCTGATGCAGTACAATTGGTTGAGCTCAGCCGCTCTTGCCTGGGAGGCGATCCAGGCCCTCAAGAAATGTATGGAAATGGATCCGGGGAATAAGGACGTACTTTTCGGTCTGGGCATGTATGATTACTACACAGCAAAGCTCTCAGGGGTTCTCAAATTTCTAACCTACATACTTCTTCACAAGGGGGACAGGGATGAGGGCCTGCGAAAACTGCACATAGCGGCAAGCGAGGCGGTATATTCCGCTATCGAATCGAAGAGTATGCTCGCCCATATTTACATGTATATGGAAGAGGAATACCCGAGGGCTCTCCCGATTGTTCAGGACCTGGCATCAAGTTTTAAGAACAACCCCCGCTACAAATTCTTCGAGGGCATCATTTATAGCAGACTGCACATGAAGGCGAAATTCTGCGAAACGGCGGAGTTCATGCGCCAGCGGAGCCGGGAAGAAACCCGGCCGACCAAGAGCGCAAACTGGGCCAGGCAAGCTCTTTATCTGGAAGCAAGCGATCTTCTCTTCTGTCAGAAATGCTCCCTGGCGAGAGCGAAGCTGGATGCCATCCTGGCTCAGCCTGATCCGGTGCATGATCCTTGGATGATCGCCTGGCCCCTGCTGAAAAAGGGAATGAGCTATGACTTGGAGGGAAACAGGGAGAAGGCGCTGGAATACTACAATCAGGTTTATGCGATGGAAAATGGCGCGGGTGCCCAGTTCCTTGCCAAAAAGTGTATCGACTCCTCTCCTAAAAAAGGAGATCCTTTCCTGGGGTTTTGATGATCATGCGGAAGCGTTTTCTCTGTATCCTCTTTATCCTCTGCTTTGGTTTTGTCATGGGATGCTTGCAGCTGGGCCTGAGGGCCTCCCCTTCCCTTTTCCAGAATTTTGCCTCGTCCATTTTTGAAGAGTGTGACACGGAGCTCGCCAGAAACTCCATCCCTGCCAATCTAAAGCTCCTGGAAGGCTTGCTCAAGAGTGATCCTCACAATCCAAAGATCCTGACGACTCTCGCCATGGGATTTGCCGGCTACAGCCTCTTATTCGTGGAGCCTTCGGAGCCTGAGCGGGCCTCAGATCTTTATCTTCGCGCAAGAGCCTACGGTATCCGGGCGCTCGGCCCGAAGGGTGAGCTCCTCACAGAAGCAGAGGCAAGAGGGGATGACCTGAAAACCGCCTTGAGTGCGATCGGCATGGAGAATTTCGAGGCCCTCTTCTGGGCGACGTTATCCCTCACAGGATGGATCAACCTGAACCTCGACAAACCTGCGGCCCTCGGCGAACTCGGTGGCGCACAGATGTGCCTCAAAAGACTTGTGGAAATGCAGCCTGATTATCTCTACGGCCTTCCTCATATTCTCATGGGAGTGAGCCTTTCCGCCCGTCCCCCTCTGCTTGGGGGGGACGTTGAGGGAGCCCGGTTCCATTTCGAACAAGCCCTCAAGTTGAGCAATCGGAAGTTCTTCCTGGCCCAGTATTATTTTGCGCGCTATTATGCGGTAAGGGTTCAGGATAGAGCTCTCTTCACGAGCCTTCTACAAGAAATCGCCCATGGAAATCCTGAAGCGCTCAAGGATGTCTGTCTCATCAACCGAATCATGCAGCAGAGGGCTCTGGAGCTCGAAAAGAAGGCGGATGACCTTTTTATTTAAGATGGGGAATCCCAAATGAAAAAACATGTATTACTTTTTTCGGTTTTGCTTGTTGTCTCTCTTGTATACCTCTTTCTGCTTTCCAGCACAGAGAGCTATGGAGCCGAGCAGTATCTGATCAAGTTCGCTACAGTGGCACCCGAAGGGTCCACCTGGATGAATCACATGAGGGAGCTGGACAGGAAAATCCGGGAAAAGAGCAAGGGACAAGTGGGATTCAGGATTTATGCGGGCGGCGTCGCAGGGGATGAGCTGGATGTTCTGAAAAAAATTCGGATCGGTCAGATTCACGCTGCCGGTTTTTCAGGGGTTGGGTTCGGCCAGATTCTTCCATCGGTCAGGGTTCTCGATCTCCCCTTCCTCTTTCGAAGCTACCAGGAAATCGACCTCGTTCACAAAGAATTGCAGGATCTCTTCGCAGGTCAGTTCCGTGAAAAAGGGTTTGAATTTCTTGCTTGGGCGGAAGTGGGCAACGTGAATCTCTTTTCCCAGTCCCCTATCCAGAAAGTGGCCGACATGGCGAGGCTCAAAGTCTGGGCCTGGAGCGGCGATCCCATCGCCAAAGAGACTTTTTCCGCCATGGGCACCAATCCCATTCCCCTGGCTATTGCTGATGTGACGACTGCTCTCACCACGGGCATGATCAACACGGTGTATGCACCGCCGCTGGCTGCCTTGGCACTCCAGTGGAATCTCTACACGAAGTATATGACCTCATTACCCCTGGCCCATTCCACAGGTGCCGTGCTCCTGGCCAGGAGCTTCTCTGACAAAATGCCGCCTGAACTCCTGACGCTGCTCAAAGAGGAATTCCGGCGATCTATGACTGCCTTGACCTTTGAGCTCAGAGAACAGACTGAAGAATCCCTTGGAATCTTGGAGAAAAGTGGTGTCAGGATACTGCCCCTGCCCGGGGAATCGGACCTAAAGGATTTCTACAAAGTGCATGATCAGGTGGCTCAGGCATTGACAGGCAAGGTTTATTCAAAAGAACTCCTGGATCGCGTTTACAGGATTCTCAAAAGGCCCGGCTGATGGAGGTCTACCTTCAATTCCCATCCGGTGGCAATCAGAATATTGTTCCCAGAGCTGACCGATGAATCTTCTCAAACGGTGCGATAGAGCGTTTGCCCGCTTGGAGGGCTGGCTTCTCGTCCTTTTTCTAACGGCAATGGTGATTCTCACCTTTCTGCAAGTTGCCCTGAGAGCCCTCTTTACCTACGGCCAAGCTCATTGGGCCAATAACCTCATGGGGCAGATAGATTGGGCGGAACCTCTCGTGCGGCTCCTGGTCTTGTGGGTCAGTCTCGTGGGCGCCTCCCTTGTCACCGGAGAGAACAGGCATATCAAAATAGATCTCATGTCAGATCTTCTTCCCCCAGGCCTCTTGCCTTACCGGGAACTCCTGCTTTCTACCGCCTGCGCCGTGATCACGGGCTTCATAGTCAAGTCTTCCATCAGCTACATCAGGATGGAAGCAGCTTTCGGAGGTGAACTGTTCGCAGGTTTACCGAACTGGGTTGGACAGCTCATTCTTCCGATCGGTTTTTCAGTCATCTTTCTTCGATTTGTCTTGAAGGCTGTGAGTGAAGCGAACACCGTCTTCCGGGAGCTCAAGCGATGATTCTCGGAATGGTCATTTTTCTCATCCTCCTCACTTTCTTTGGCATGCCCATCTTTGCAGGACTCTTGGCAGCAGCGATGCTCGGCCTTTACACCTCAGGGGTAGACATTTCCGCTATCCTCATCGAGATCTTCCGGCTGGCCAATGCGCCTGTCCTCCTCGCCATTCCCCTCTTCACTTTCGCCGGTTACCTTCTCAGCGAGGGCAGGACATCTCAGCGGCTGGTCAGATTTTCACGGAGCCTGTTCGGCTGGGTTCCAGGCGGTCTCGGAATGGTAGCGCTCGTTTCCTCCGCTTTTTTCACAGCCATCACAGGCGCCACCGGCGTAACCATCATCGCTTTAGGCGGCCTGCTTCTTCCTGCTCTTCTGTCCGAGAACTACGGAGAAAATTTCTCCCTCGGGCTGATGACCACTTCCGGCAGCCTCGGTCTCACCTTTGCTCCAAGCCTCCCTATCATCCTCTACGGCTTCGTCTCCGGCGCGAGCATTGAGAAACTGTTCATAGCAGGCATTCTTCCAGGGGCTCTGATGGTGGGAGCGCTCTGTGCGTTTTCTATCTTTATGGGCAAGAAACTGCGGATCGAAAGACCTCCCTTCTCATTCGCCGAATTTCTTGGCGCCCTCAAAGCTGCGGTTTGGGAAGCTCCTATTCCGATCCTCATCCTCGCGGGAATATACTCCGGCTTCTGCACCGCCACTGAGGCTGCTGCTCTGACCGTAGTCTATGTGCTCATCATCAAGACTCTGGTTTTTCACGAGCTTCATCTCACCAAGGATGTACCCAGGGTTATGAAAGAGAGCATGAAAATGGTGGGGGGCATCATGATCGTATTGGGGGCCGCCCTTGGCTTCACAAATTACCTGGTGGACGCCTTTATTCCCATGAAGATCCTCAAAACCTTTGAGGTCATGATCCAAAGCAAGGTCGGTTTTCTGCTGGCCCTGAACATCTTTCTTCTGGTTGTGGGATGCCTGATGGATATCTTCAGTGCCACCCTGGTGGTGGTTCCCCTCATCATGCCCCTGGCTCAGAAGTTTCAGGTGGATCCCGTGCACCTGGGGATCATATTTCTTGCCAACCTCGGAATTGGGTATAACACGCCGCCTGTGGGTCTGAATCTCTTCATCGCGAGCACGCGGTTTGACCAGCCCATCATGAAGCTCTACAGGGCGACACTCCCCTTTCTCTTGATCCTCCTTATCACGCTTGCCGTGATTACCTACTGGCCGCCCCTCACCCTGTTTCTCCTCAAGTGGATTCATTGAGGCTGTTCGACACCCCAAAATTTCTCTCCCCCTTGAGGGCTAGCCCAACTTCCGCAGTTACGAGGGCTATGCCACATTTTTGATGGATTTCATCATTCGTGTAGTTAGCCAGAACATAATATAGCATAGTTTATTCGTACGCAGGAGGTGAAAAGGCGATGTA
>JAHECH010000391.1 GCA_024641835.1 Deltaproteobacteria bacterium | reverse complement strand
CACCTCGCTTCCCCTGGCGGCGACTTCTGCAATCTGCAGGGCCTGCTCGGAAACGACACGACTGAAGCGCTGCTTCGGTTTGTATCGTTGAATGGTCCTCTCTGTCACGGGGAGCAGTTCGGCCATCTGGCTGATTGACAAGGAGAGGTAGTTAGCCAGGCGCAGCAATGCATCCTTGGTGATCCCCTTGTTGCTGAGCTCGATCAAGTCCATCCGACCTGCGATGTTCCCTCGAAACGCCCTCTTGACTCCCAGGATACCCGAGATCCCCGATTGCTCCATATTCACCTCCCCTTTCCTCCAGGTATGACATTTGTCGTAAATATAACGTCAATTGTCGTAGATGTCAAGGGAGTCCTGGTGATCAAGGACCCTGAGTGACGGGACTCATGAATCCGCCGTACGCCCTAACCTTGGGATACCCGCAGCTGATGTCGGATATCTGGGGTCACATCCTGATTATGAAAGTCTTGCCAAAAAAACGGGATGGAATATGTCGAACTGTTGATAGGACTGGTGCCTAGGGCCGGGATCGAACCGGCACGGTACTAAGTACCGAGGGATTTTAAGTCCCTTGCGTCTACCAATTCCGCCACCCAGGCAATGGTCGGATTTTCCTAGGATTGAGGTAAGAAGTCAAGGAGGGAGATAGAAATGGTACAAGGTACAAGGTACAGGGTACAAGGTACACGGAAAAACCACACAAGAAGTCGAGGACTTCCCTTACCTTGGACCTTGCACCTTGAACCCTGCACCATTTACCTTAGGTAGATCGGGTTGGAAAAAATCCATGGGCGCCAGCCAAAAAAGAACAAATAGCGGCAGACTTCGACACGGTAAACCCCCTTCTCGGTCACCTGATAAACCGCCTCTTTTCCCCGCCACTTTTGCAAGAGTTCACCGTCCTTGAAGAGCCGTATTTCTCCTTCAGAGGGAAGTTCTATAACGATCTGACCCGGTTGAAAATTGCCCTCCTCGCCCATGTAGAGATCAGATCCATCGCTGGAAAAGAAATAAAACCTGAAGCCCCTGGCTGGATGGAGATTGTCATGAGCGATGAAGAGCCGGCCTTCCCTCATGGCGCCGTAAACTTCTGCTTTGGCCTCACGCAAATCCCTCGGCAGCTTCTTGTTGAGGAAAATATGGATGTTGATGGAATTCAAGAGATAGTCATAAGTAAAAGGCTTGAGAGCGAACGGGCCCCACTTGAACACCGACCCGTGGGCATCGGAACCTCCCACAGCAGCGAATCTTCTCTTGAGACATTCCTGGTCCCAATAACTCAGCGTCTCCCTGCTCGGGCCCTTGAGGGTCTGGGTCTTAGAGTAAAGAAAAAAGAGCCCGTGAAAGAAGCTCTTGACTCGCTCCTTCCAGCGGGACGTGAAGTTCCACAGGCAGAGGCCGGTCTGGCCCGTGACCGACAGATCGTTCCAGGTATAGGCTGTGGATTTTTCCACAAACGGCATGCCCTTCTCAAAGGGATGAGCCATGAACCCGAACCCTCCATGCCCGTTTACCCAGTCGATCATCTCCTGGGGCGGCGGATTCTGGTCAGGAATTCTGCTCTCCAGATTAAAGGCGAGATAGTGGTGGTAACGCATGCCGATCTCCAGCCCCACAAGGACCAGGACCTTACCGTAGAAGCCCTCTTCTTCAATGTGAAGGGCATCGGTCATGTATGAATGGTCATTAATGCAGATGAAATCAAGCCCCACCCCGGAAGCGTTCTCTGCAACCTGCGAGACACCAGCACTCCCATCGGACTGAGTGGTATGAACGTGAATGTTCCCTATGCATTCGATGTTGAACATGATGAAGAGTTTGCTCTTTCCTTATCCTGATTTTTGATCAGTCCTTTTATCACTTTTCAGTCACAGCTGTAAAAAAAAAATGAAGGGCAAACGTTGCGGCCTGGGAGACCGCCCTCCCGCCAGCCCTGTTGAATTTCCCGAAGGGAACCCTATTCAACAGGGCCAGTCACATCCAGAAAAGGCATCATCGGCCTTCCATCCTTCCCCCGCCATGCTTTATTAATCGTCTCGAAATAGTATTGACAATTCGCTCCCCCTCACCCTGCCCTCTCCCCCACGGTTGGGGGAGAGGGTTGGGGTGAGGGGGGCTTGTGCGTGTCAAGACAAATATGGGACCCTTAATAAGTTAGCGCTTATGCGACAGGGGTTAGGATCGCAGTGTTATTTGCAAATGAACTCCTAGGACGGCAGACTGGGATGCCATGTCTCTGAACACTATTCATACTGATGCAGCGCCTCCAGCCCCATTTTCATGGGCTTGTAGATAGCTAAACCTATGAGAACCAGAACAACCGCAAAAGAAGACACGATGAAGACCCACTGAAGCGGCCTGATCGCTCTTCCCCGCAGGTCGGCCATGAAAATGATATAAACCGGCTCAGCCTCCAGGACGATGATCAGGGCGATGAAGATGGCGCTGTAGATCATGTACATCAACCCGCCAAACCCGGTGGAAACCTGGGCAATATTCTGGCACTTCAAATTGGGATAAACCGCGCCCAGACCAACGGCAAGAGCCACGATGCCAAATATGGCCAGGAACATGGTCACCGAAGAGAGCACCATCATAAAAGAACTGACATGAAGAAGACTGTCGGTAAAGAGGATGAGCACTTCTCCCAGGACGAGCAGAGGCACAATGTAGAGGACGTACTTCGACC
Source organism: Deltaproteobacteria bacterium (assembly GCA_024641835.1). Classification (GTDB taxonomy): domain Bacteria; phylum Desulfobacterota; class DSM-4660; order Desulfatiglandales; family HGW-15; genus JAHECH01. Next base: position 2,365 of record JAHECH010000391.1, on the reverse strand, counting down.
ACAGGAAACGGCGCATGGAGACCGGAGAAGACCTCACGATCCAGAAGGCTTCGCCCTCGGAACTCACCGCAGGGAAGATGAACCTCACGGATACGGCTGAGAGGACAAAGCCTGCAAGGCCCATATTGAGAAAGGCGATCTCGTTCTGAAGAAAGTCCAGACGGATAGGGCTTCTCTCCAGAGGCAAGACACTGAAGTTGTAGAGGTACACGACGACCAGAGCTCCAAGGAGAAGCAACTGGGACCATTGCGTGTTATCGCGGAAGAAGGCCCGGATGTCTTTGTCCATGATGGAGGCGACATCCTTGCTCAAGGGCTTTCGCACGAGAGCGGCCAAAAGATCCAGGAATTTCCTCCCGCTCCTTCTCCTCTTCGCTTCCTGGGATTTGGAGAAACCCGCAAAGTAGACCGCGCCCGCTGTCCACACATTCACGAAAATGAGAGCCGCAGCAGTGCTCCACAGGAGAAGGCCGTTGAAGACATGCCCCCTGCCACTGGTCCCGCTCAAATACGCCCACAAGGTCTCGGTGACCCAGTGGGTGGGGAGATAGGGTGAATCAGGAGCTTTGAGCGCGCTGATGTATTGCATCATGCTGAAAAAAGCGTCTGGATCAGCGAGTCTCTCAGGTCTGAGAAACCGAAATAAAAGGTAGAGACATACCATCATGAAGAGCGACAGAAGGATCACAATGTCCCTTGTTCTCTGAGCTGGAAATAGGCTTACCAGCACCATGGTGACCAGGATGCCGATGCATGCGGCGATGATCATGACGGCAAAGCCCATATGAAGGAGTGCTGCATAGTACCCGAACCCGGGCCGATAGACGAAGGCATAGGCCATCAGCACAGGAAGGCCGAACACAAGCACCATCCAGGAGCTATCAACCACCGTGTAGGCGGCCCGGCTCAGAAAGACCTCCTCGATATGGGCAGGCGAAGCATGACAGAGTTCCAGGTCGGATGAAAGATACAGGTTCGACAGAGCGGTAATGATATGGCTGAAGATGAGGAGGGAAAAAAAGGTGAGGAGAACCACGGCCAGAAGGTAGTGAGCCAGGATATCCCCGATCACCTCGACAGACTGAAAGTACTGCAAGACCCGGATGGAAAGGATGAACATGAGGGCCCAGAAAGCGAGCCCCACTCCCCCCATGATGATCCACCGCTTCCGTTCCCGTTGCCCGGCGCTCAGGATGCCGTTCCTGAAGGCGAGAATGCGGGGGCTAATGAGAAGATAGAGGCGCCGCATGGGCAATCCTTTTGCCTTCTGTCAACTTGAGGAAGATACTTTCCAGATTGCCGTCCACACCCGCTATTTTTCGAAGCTCCTCTGCGCTGCCTGTCGCTATGATTTTGCCCGCCTGGATGATGGCTATCTCTTCGCAGACTTCCTGGGCCACTTCGAGGGAGTGAGTGGACATGAAGATGGTCGTCCCTGCTTTTGCCCGGTCTCTAAAGATGTCCTTGACGAGTCTCGCACCCCTGGGATCAAGCCCCACGATGGGTTCGTCCACGATGAGCACCTTAGGCTCGTGCAGCAAAGCGCCACACATGACGAGACGTTGCTTCATCCCGTGAGAATAGCTTTCAATGAGCTCATCTTTCCAGTGGAACAGGTCGAAAAGTTCGAGGAGTCGACTCATACGGTCTTCGAAAGAAACCCGGTCGGCCAAACCATACAGCCCGGCCAGGAAATAAAGAAACTCTGAGGCAGTCAGTTTCTCATACAGAAAAGGCCGATCGGGTACGAAACCTGTACACCTTTTGACCTCCGCGGGTTCCTCAGAAATGTCCATGCCATTGATGATGATCCGGCCTTCGGTCGGTTTCAGCACGCCGGCCATCAATCTGATGGTTGTGGTCTTGCCCGCGCCGTTCGGCCCGAGAAACCCGAAGATGGTTCCAGGCTTGATTTCCAGGTTAACATCGTCAACAGCCCTTAGGCCTCTGTAGACCTTGGTCAGATGGATGAGTTTAATCATATCCGAAGTCGAGAATCTTCAGTTTTACTCCGCCCATGACCTTGGTCATCTCCATCTGCCTGTCCAGGTTCCCCTCCAGAAATTTGATATGGGTCGCATCCACCGGCATCTGATTCAGCGTAGCATCCATGGAGATCCAGGTACCGACGTAGGCTTCTGTCCAGGCATGATAGTAGAATTTCTCCCGTGTGTAAACAAGGCCGATGCTCAGCCGCGCAGGTATGCCGCAGGCCCTGAGGAGGGCGGCCAATAGCGTCGCATGTTCGTTGCAATCACCCACCTTTGTTCTCAGAGTCTCCAGGGCACTCGGCACTCCAATCGTCGGCTTTTTCTCCAGATTGGCGTAAACCCACCGGAGAAGTTTCCGCGCCACTTGAACAGGG
>JAHECH010000390.1 GCA_024641835.1 Deltaproteobacteria bacterium | reverse complement strand
ACCATAAGAGGGGTTTACCCCTTCACCGAATTGCGGAGCTCTCCTCGTCCAATCCTGCAAGAGCCCACAATGTGTACCCCAAAAAGGGTGCCTTGATGGTGGGCAGCGATGCGGATCTGGCTATCGTAGATATTGAACAGGAAAAGGAAGTCACCCTCGATCGTCTTTTCACGGCGCAGGACTTCAGTCCCGAAGAAGGCATGAGGCTGAAGGGGTGGGCGGAGTGCACCATCTTGAGAGGCCAGGTCATTTTCGAAAAGGGCAAAGTCATGGGGAAACCCGGATACGGCGAATATATCAAGAGACCCGTGAAGCTTCATTATTAATTCTAATACAAACGCAGTCATTCCTTTTAGTGGACACTTTCTCTTTGCCCCCTCTCCCAGGGGGAGAGGGATCGGTACGTGGAAGGAATAAGCGATGCTCAAAGAAAAAGCCATACCCCTTTATTATCAGCTAGAAACTATCCTGAGGCGGCGGATCAAGTCAGGAGATTTCCCACTGGATGCGCTTCTGCCCAGCGAAGAAGCGCTTGGACAGGAATATGACGTGAGCCGGATCACGGTCCGCCAGGCCCTTGCGTCGCTGGAGCGCGATGGATTGATCGTTCGAAGACGGGGCAAAGGCACCTTTGTTGTGGAAAAGGCATTCTCGGTAGAAACGCCGAAGCTCACCGGTTCCATGGAAGACCTCATTCTCATGGGGATCCAAACCTCCACGAAGATTCTGAACACATCCATCGTTAACCCACCGGAAACCATCAGAAACCGCCTGGAGCTTGAGGCGAGTGAACAGGTTTACAGGATAGAAAAGGTGCGGTCCGTGGAAAAAGATCCTTTCTCCTACGTCATCAACTACCTTCCCTCCAGGATCGGCGAAAAAATCAGAATGGAAAGTCTCAAGGTCAAGCCGCTTCTGATGGTCTTGGAAGAGGATCTTGGGATCAGAGCGAACGGCGCAGATCAGACGATCGAAGCGACCGTGGCAGACGCCCTTGTGGCGCCCCTTCTCGATATTCGGGTGGGTGATCCTTTGCTCAAGGTGGAGCGGACGGTCTATGACATCAAAGGCAAACCGGTGGAATACGTTTCCGTGCTTTACCGGGCCGACAAGTACTTTTTTAATGTCAAACTGAAAAGGAAAAGATCGAAAGACTCCGTGGGGTGGAGAGCGGTTTAGAGCCTTATACAAAGAGTCCATTCAAAGATAGGTAGAAGTGAAAATGGGGAACCGCAGAATACCGAACAAAGAATGATGAATGTCGAAGGAAGCACAAACAACCATATTCGAAATTCACTGTTCGATATTCGATTGATAGGGACTTCATAAGATTCGGATTGATTTGCGGCCGTGGGCCTGCACTGGGAGGAGGCCAGAACGAATGGGTCTGGCAAGAGAACTTGCGAAGAAGGTGCTGGATTTCAGTTTCAGCGATATCCCTTCCGATGCGGTCCACCAGACAAGGCGTTTGGTTCTGGATACCTTGGGGTGTGCCATCGGCGGGTATGGGAGCGATGCGAGCAGGATCCTTCAGGGCTACGTGAGAGAGACAGGTCATCCCGGGGAATCAACGGTCTTTGGAAGCGGCATCAGGACGTCCTGCCTGAACGCGGCGCTTGCCAACGGCGCCATGGTGCGGTACCTCGACTACAATGACACGGCCTTCATCCTTCAGGGAGAGACCTACAGGACAGGCTACCATCCCAGTGAAGTGATCCCGCCGATCCTGGCCCTCTGTGAGCGGCAACACGCATCGGGCAGGGATGTGATCACAGCGATCAATCTCGGATATGATCTGTCGCTGGCCTTTCTCGAGGGAGTACAGGGCCCGGGCATGGAGAAAAAGGGGTGGAACGGCGACACGCGCGGGGCTTACATCATGCCCCTCGCGGCCGGAAGGATTCTAGGGCTCACGGAGGAGCAGATGGAAAGCGCCGTGGGCATATGTGGCAGCTGCCACGCCGTGTTCGGCATTCTCGACACCCCTGCGGAAGAATACACCATGACCAAAAACATCCGCTTCCCCATGATGTCCTACGCAGGGATCATGGCAGCCATGCTCGCCGGCAAAGGGTTCACAGGGCCTGCGGGCATGATCGAAGGCCACGACGGCTTTGTGCATTCCATCATGGACGGCGAGTATGACGTGAATCGTCTCCTGGACTTCAAAGGGAAGTACACCATCCGTGAGACCTGCATCAAATCCATCATCGCAGATTTTTCTTCTCATGGCCATCTGACAGCCACGCTCACCCTGGCCAGGGAGCATGACATCAAGCCCGAGGACGTGGCGGAGATCCGCATTACGACCAGCAAGCGGTGCGCCGAACACACCGGTGACCCGGTGAAGAAATATCCGAAGAACAAGGAGACGGCCGATCACAGTTCTTATTATCTCACGGCCATTGCGATCGTGGATCGGCAGATCGGGCCGAACCAGTTCAGACAGGAGAAGTACACCGATCCGAGAGTCCTTGAACTGATCGGCAAAGTTGTTCTCCAAGGGGATCCGAGCCTCGACAAGGCCCGTCCTGCCGGCATATCGGAGATCATCACGAAAGATGGAAAGACGTACCGTCTTCGGGTGAATTATCCCAGAGGGCATGCGAGAAACCCCATGACCGACCAGGAGGTGGTTGAAAAGTTCAAGGACATGGCCGCTGTCTACATGTCCGAGGAGCGGATGAAACGACTGGTAGAGGCCGTTTTTGAAATGGACAAGCTGGACGACATCGGGAAGCTTTTGGATCTCATGGTTTTCAAGAAAAACGAATAACATTGAGTTTGATGCACTCCGAAAAGTTTAAGAACGCTCTTTTCTGTCATTCCCGTGAAAACGGGAATCCAGGAATTTCAAAATGTTCTGGACTCCCGCCTTCGCGGGAGTGACGACTGGGAGGGCTTTTTACGTAAGCATCGAATTCACGCCTTTGAGAAGGTGGTTTCATCCTTGGAGGTTCTTCATGGCAAGACTCTACGAGTATCAGGGAAAAGAAGTCCTTGCAAAGACGGGCATCTCTGTCCCTCAAGGGAAAAGCGCAGCGAGCGCAGAAGAGGCAAGAAAGATTGCCGAAGGCATTGGTAAACCGGTGGTCATCAAAGCCCAAATCTGGGCCACAGGGCGCTTCAAGGCAGGAGGGATCAAGTTTGCCGACACGCCCGAGCAGGCGGAAGACGCGGCGCGTTCACTTCTCGGCGCGGAAATCAAGGGATTGAAGGTGGAGCGGGTCCTGGTTGAAGAACAGGTGGGGGTGGCAAAAGAATTCTACGCCGGAGTTATTGTGAGTAACTCCTACAAGATCAAAGGGCCGGTTCTGATTTTCAGTTCCGAGGGAGGCAGTTCCATTGAGGAGGTGGCGGGGAGGAACCCAGAGCGAATCGGCCGGCTCAACGTGGACTATCTCAACGGGGTAAGCCTTGACGATGTGAAGAGCCTCTTCTCTCAGGTTTCCCTTGACGGGTTTGAGCTTTCTGAAACAGCGAAGGAATCTCTTGCCGCGGCCGTAGAAAAAATCTACCGGGCATTCAAGAGCTACGATGCCAGAGCGCTGGAAGTCAATCCGCTGATTCTCAATAAGGATAACAGGGTTATTGCCGCAGACTGCCATATCACCATAGACGACAACTCTGTTTTCCGTCACCCGGAACTCGGCATCACCCTCCCTCGCGACATGGAAAGGCCGCCTACGTCGCTTGAGGAAAAGGCCTGGAAAATCGAAGAAGACGACTATCGGGGAACGGGGTATTTCTCCCAGATGACGACGAAAGTGGAAGGCGAGGGATGGCTCGGGTTCCACGGCATCGGCGGCGGGGGCGCCATGCTCGGTGCGAGCGCTTTTGTGGCAAGAGGCTTTAAGATCGCGAACTACGCGGACACGAGCGGCGATCCACCGGCCAGCAAGATTTACAGCGTCATCCGCTGCATTCTGGAGCAGCCTGTGGACGGGTATGTCCTGATGGGTGCCTGCCTGGCCAACCAGGAGCTGTGGCATCACTCGCACGCTTTGGTGAAGGCCTTCAGAGAAGAGGCCAAGAAAAGGCCTGGCTTTCCTGTGATCATGCTGATCGGCGGGAACAAAGAAAAAGAGACCCACGAGATCATCCGTGAGGGGTTCAAGAACCTTCCTCTCCGCTGGGAACTCTATGGAAGAGAGTACATTTACAACACGGACTTCATCGCCAACAGGGTTGAGGCGCTGGTGAAGGAATACCAGGAAGAGAAAAAGGGGTGATGACGCGATGAATGACACGCTGAGCTTTCACACAAGGAAAATGACCATCACGATCGACTACAGTCAGTGCATCCCGGCCCGGGAAAACAACGCCTCGCCATCGTGCGGATTTGCCTGTGTCAAGGCGTGCCGGCTCTACGGCAGAAACATCCTCAGGATTGAAGGAAACCGACCGGTGCTGGCTGTTTCAGATCAGGAGGAGATCAAGCGACTCGACAACGAGTGCATCAGCTGTGAGTACAATTGTGGGCGTTTCGGCCCCGGATGCATCACCATCGACATCCCCTTGGGTTGAGAAAGATTTCATGGGACAGGCTGGAGGCAGGTATGGCGATATTGATTGATGAGAACACGAAAATGCTGATTCAAGGGATCACCGGCCGTTTCGGCCAGGGAGTTGCCCGACGCATGATCGAAGTGGGAAGTAAGGTGGTGGTTGGCGTGACTCCGGGCCGGGGCGGGCAATCCGTCTGGGGTGTCCCCGTTTACAATACGATCAAGGAGGCGCTGGAAGCGGTCGGCCCCGTCGATGCGGCGGTGGCTGTCGTCCCAGGCCCTGAAGCCAAGTCCGCGGTGATCGAGGCGTTCGAAGCCGGTATCAAAACCGTGCTCATGCGCGTCGAGCGGGTGCCCTTGCATGACTCGCTGGAGATCATCGCTCATGCCAGGAAGCACGGAATCCGTTTGATCGGGCCTGGTTCGGCCGGCGTGGTCAGCCCCGGGAAAGCCTCTTTCGGGGGGTTGGGAGGATTTATCGGGTCTTCGGATCTTCCCAAGATCGCCTTTAAACCGGGCCGGATCGGTGTGGTGTCACGAAGTGGAGGCCAAACG
>JAHECH010000389.1 GCA_024641835.1 Deltaproteobacteria bacterium | reverse complement strand
ACCCGGGCATTCGAGCGGCAAGGGTGACGTCGGCCCGGCCTCTCATCTGTGCCAAAGCCGGGATGAGCAGGAGAGTATCGCCCAGGGCACCCGGTCTGATGATCAAGATCCTCATATTTTTTATTCTATGGCACAACCCCTGTACATTCAATGGATTAATATCGTTCAAAAGTGCTCAGATGGGGCCGCTACATCTGGAAAGGGCTGGAACCTTTTCTTCCGTTCCGAGGCTCCCGGGCTGGCCCGCCTGAGGCGGGTTAGTCTTTTCTACGACTTATCTGCGAGGGAAACTTGCCCCCTCCGCCGTTCCCCTCGCCTGCGCTCGGGGCCGGGGCTTCCCCCACAGATAAGTCGTGAAAAGACGGCGCCCTCCCGCCAGTCACTCCAGAAAAGGCCCCGTCCCTTTCCCTCGTGAAGCTCGTTGCAAGAGATCCTTTTTTGTGAGCCCATGTAAACACTTTTGAACGTTAGCAGACCGCTAGTCCAGCCATGGCCTGAAGTTCTATTCATTTGATGGTATAACGCCGGCATGCTAGAGTCGGTCGCGTCAAGAAAATCAGGTTTCAAGGCCGGAATAAAGGATGGTGAGCAGACCGAGGCGTTCAAGGGATTGACGCAAACGATGTATTAACCCGAAGCAGAACGAAAGGGGGATGTCCATGGACAAAGAAGTGCGCAAGCAACTAAAGATTTCCGCAGCCAGCCTTGCAGAGGTCAACAGGCTTCTCCTTGACCCGAACAACAAACTGGTCAACGATATCCTGGCCGTCATATCCAAGTATGGCACGATCGAAGAAATCAACCGCAAGTCCCGCGAGGCGCGCAAGCTCCCGAACCTGATGAAGCGACTCAGAGAGATGAACTCGCCCTTTGTGCCCGACCTCGGATGGCTGCAGGAACAACGAGACAAGGGGGCCTTCATCAGTGTCAAAGACTATCGCCGCAAGGTGCTGGGCGATAAAGCAGATACCATGCGTTTCAAGAGCGCTTACGCGGTGACCCTCGAAATCAGCGCGTTCCAGTATTTCCCGTGGATCATATCGCAGGCAAAACAGTGTATCGAAAAAGGCGAGTTGATGCCCGGCCGCTTCATCCGCGTCCGCAACATGAAGGAGTCTGAAGCGGACCAGGGCGATCTGCTCGCAGGCATGGCTGCGATGCAGATGATCGGCGCATCCTACGTAGACACACTCGATACCAAAGGCACCGATGGATCCAATATCCACCTGGGCGGACCGGATACCATCACCGGCTATTTCGGAGGCATCGGGCAGCCCAACGATTACCCGAGCAAATGGTTGGACGAATTTCTATACTACTACACGAACTACGGCATCTACCAGGTACTTAACATCAACGCGGGCACCATTCTCTTGGGCTTTCTCATCCATCGCCTCGGTATTGACAACGAGTTCAAAATCTCCGTCTTTGTCGGCAACGATAATCCCTATTCGGTCTGGTGGACCCTGATGATGGCAAAGCTGTTTAGTCGGCCTGATGGCACGACGCCCCTCATCGGCTTCAACCTGAGCAACACCGTCAACAATGCCACCATTGAGATGAGCGCCGCCATTCGCAAGGCCCTGGGCTTTGAGAACGTGGTGCGCATCGAGCATCATATAACGGAATGCTACAGGCACATTGTTCGCCAGCCCTATGACCGCCGTGCCGAACTGATCCAGCTGGCCGAACATGTGAAAAACGTTTCGGCAAAACACGAAGGCGGCGACCCTGATGTCGAGGCTTCACGCGAGCATCCTTCGGACATCCTGGAATACTTTCTCCCCAAGGCTGACGTGGAAGCCAAGGGATTGATGCCGGCCTTGCTGGCCAATTATATGGATAAACACGCTGCGCTTAATCACACGGCTGAAGAATTGACCAGGCGAGGACTGGCCTTCGTCGCCGCCAAGAAGCTCCACAAATAGGACAAAGGCCGAGTTTTCTCGTGATCCTGCGAGGCAGAGGAATTTCTGATCCAGCGCAAACTTCGACCTCCTCCTCGCGGTATCCTGTCAGGAGTAAACCAGTGTCCTTTGAGATGAAACTCAGGCGCTTTTCTTGCGCATGGGCTGGCCGCAACATATCAGGGCGTGCTCTTCCACGCAGCCGCACTCCTGATCCACCACGACCCTGTACCCGCAGACTCCGCATTCGAGGGCGGGCTTCTTTTTGGCCGGAGCCTTTTTGGCCGGAGCCTTTTTGGCCGGAGCCTTGCGTTTGGCAACTTTTTTGGGCTTCACCACTTTTTTCTTAGCTTTTGCAGGCATCGTTGACCTCCTGTTCTGGAATTGACGCAGTAATTAACAAAGTTTGTTTACCATTCCTGCTCTTTCGTGTCAATAATCTTGGGTATTTCAAAAAGAAACATCACCCGCACCGCTCTCGCCTTCTACTTCTCCTGGGTTTGCAGGTAGTCAAAGCAAAACTTCAACGCCTCTTCGCCCGGCAGGTTTTTTGCTCTCATGCTTCTCAAGTAGTCATCAAATAAAGGCTTCACTGCCTCAAGCCATCGGGACTCTTCTTCATTCGACAAAGGAACGAATGTCATACATGCCTGTTCTGCAAAACTCCACCCCTCTCTATCCATTTCCTCCCAGAGCTTCGCCGTCTTCTCTATCCACTCGGCACTCGTGGCCTCCATGATTTTCTGTATGTCCGGCGGCAGGGAGCTCCATTTATTCTTGTTCATGAAAACAACAAAGCCCGTTGAATAGGCTATGCCGTAGCTTTCCGTGGTGTAGTTTGTGACCTCCGCAAGCCGCCACTGCTGCAGACCCTCTACCGGGGTGAAGACCCCTTCAACCACACCCTTCGCAATGGCGTCATAGGTGCCGGTTATGGGCAGAGCCGCAGGGGCGCCGCCCAGGGCCTGCACAACCTTTGCGCTTATCCCAGTGGCCCGTATTTTCATTCCCCTTAGGTCCTCCAGTTTTTCGACGCGCGATCTGGTGGTCAGCAGGCCAGGCCCGTGGGCGTGCAGATAAAGCACCTTGACATCATTGAATTCCTTGGGCTTGAACTCCTTGTAGAAATCATTGATCATCCTTGTCGCGGCGTAACCGCTCGGGTAGCCCAAGGGAAGATCTGCCACCTCCATGAGAGGGAACCTTCCTCTGGTATAGCCCATCATCGTGCATCCCACGTCAGCAACACCCTTGATGATCGCGTCGTAGGTTTGGCGCGGAGGTGCCAAGGTGGCGTCTGGGTAGAAATTGATTTTAACCCTTCCGTTGGTCCTCTTCTCCACCTCTTTGCACCATTCATCCGAAAGCATGGCCTGTTTGGCAGCCCCGGGCATAATGTGAGAGTAGTTGAGAGTGATGACCTTTTGTTGAGCAAGCGAGAAATAAGGCGACAGGCAGACCAGGATCAGAGACCCCAGTATGATCGCCGTTATCCTTTTGCCTTTTTTCACGAACGCCCCCCCTTTCTCCTCACTGCCTCTACGGCGTGTTTCAAATCGAGTGAAAAAGCACCTTTGGATCTTGACAACCATTAACGGGGTCCATCCACCGCTTGAACCTGAACTGATCCGCTCATATGGCCCCAAAGGATTGATGAGAACCCATGCGTGTCCAAAAACCATTTTGCCATTTTGCCGGGGCGTGGGGGTCTCTTTCAAAATAGAGAAACGAAGATAGGCCAGGAAAGTCCATGCAAAAAGGGGCAGCGAAGGCGGGCGGCGCGGATTCATCAGTCATTCCCATGTCTGGCCTTGGATGGCTATTCCCGGGAAGCCCTCCGCCCGCCTTACCCATAACCTAAAGTTGATCACTGGGCAGCGACTTCTTCGTTTCCTCATTTTGGAAGAGACCCCCACACCCCTGCCCACGCGATCTAGAAAATAGTGAACCTGAATCCGCGACAAATGCGGACACCTTTCAAAAACAGGTACCTATGCAATCAAAGAGCCCGTTTCAAAAACGATTTTGGACACTAGTGATGAGGACTTTACCTCGAAACCCAACATCAGATTACCACTACTTCTGTTCGTTGCCAAGCTCAGAGGGCAGGGGGCTGAATGGGTTTGCGATTTATCATACGATGGGATAGAATTACGCCTCGACAAGGTCATAATCTACGGCCCAAGGTGCAGGGTACAAGGTTCACGGCCAAGAGCACCTCTTTCATTGATTGCATTTTCCTTGCGCCGTGCACCGTGGACCTTAAGCCTTCCGTAGAATGAGCGAGCAGAGCTAGACTATACCTTCCTGCAAAGCGGGACCGCGTTGTGGCTCGCTTAAGCATACCTCTTCTTCGGGGTTATTCTTGTGGGCCTGCACTTATCCGATTTTCTTGTTCGGTATCGCTTAATACCTGTTTGCTATTATTTTCTGCGCTTTTACCTTTCCCTTTTGAGAATCAGGGTGACTGGTGAGGAGTCTGCTTATCTCCACCATGCGAAGCACGGCCGGGTTATCGCAGCAATCTGGCATCAGCGCTTTCTCCCGGCTCTTGCTTATGTCGTGAAATTCAGGACTTTCAGACCTATGGTGATGATCAGCCAAAGCAGGGATGGGGAACTCATCTCCAAGGTCGCTGAACGCCTGGGCCTTGTGCCTGTGAGAGGTTCCAGCACCCAAGGGGGCAGGGAGGCCTTAGTGACTATCGCAAGGGAACTCAGAAAAAATCCGGGCGTCATTCATATTGTCGATGGACCCACGGGTCCTAAAGGGGTTGTCAAGCCCGGGCTGATCGCCATGGCCCAGGTATCGGGTGCCGCCATCTTCCCGATCATTGTATCGGCAGACAGGGCCTGGGTTATGGGGAGCTGGGACCAGTTCTTAGTGCCAAAGCCTTTCAGCAAAGTGACGATAAAGTGGGAGGAGCCATTTCTCGTCCCGAGGAGGCTCCCTAAGGACCAATTTGAAGCCCTCCGCCAGGACATAGAAAAGCGGCTCAAAGAGGCTTATGCGGAAGCTGATTTGAGTTCAGGGTGGAAGACCCCTCTTTAGGGGCTGTCCAGAACCGGCTCCGGTCAGTCTCCCCAAAGGGTTTTCTGAAGACCCTTGACTTTCCCGCTTAAAGAAACGATACTGCGGCACCTGGGAACACCATCGACCCTGCGATG
>JAHECH010000008.1 GCA_024641835.1 Deltaproteobacteria bacterium | reverse complement strand
GGGGCCATGACCACCTTCACGGACAGAAGTTCTCCGAGCTTCTTCGCCACGGGCGCCAGCGAAAACTCGGGGTTCGGCTTGCCTTTTGGTCTCCCGAGATGGCTCATCAGTATCGGGAGTCCGCCATCCTTCAGAATCTTTTTTATCGTCGGAAGCGACTCCACGATCCGCTTGTCGTCCGTTATGTTCTTCTTTTCGTCCAGGGGTACGTTGAAATCCACCCTCACCAGCACCTTCTTGCCTTTCACGTCGATATCATCGATAGTCTTCTTATTAAATGTGTTTTCCATTTTTCACTCCAGGTTAAAATCGGATTGTTCAACTACAGTTCTAATCGACCCCACACTTATGAAAAGGAATTTCGGGATCGTCTGAGTCTCGCTTCTGAGGAGGACGGGAACGCCGCTGGCCAGGAATGAGAAATCGGAATACGATTTCACTTCGGCCTTTCCGCGGTGTGTCCGCATGTAGAAATCACGGTAGCTACGGATCGGAAGCATCGACCCCGAGTCTATCCAGATCTTCCCTTCGCCTTCTGCGCTGACCGAATCCCCCTCCGCGTCGAGCGCGAACGAGATCTCGAAGCACCTCTTGCCGGCCACAACCGCCGAATCGGAATCGACTGTGGCGGTGAATTCCTTCTTCCTGTTTGCCCTCGGAAGAAACCTGGTCCACGGAAAGGCGGCTTCCGTGTAAAGATTCATGATCGGTTTGTTCTCCCGGCGCTTCAGCTCGCGATCCATCATCGACGCGACGGTTGAATCGGAGAAAGAATGCTCGCCGATGAGCTCGTTCTTCTCGTCCTTGCCCTCCCTCACAGTGATCCTGTAAGTGGCGTTACCCGAGGCGCGTCTACCGAGTATCTTCGCCTTGAACTTTACCGAGACGGTCAAGGTGCCGCTTGTGTTGTCGACCTTCCGCCCGAGCGCGCTGACCCGGTTCTGCGAGTCATCGAGAAGGGATGCGGCCGTCAGCGACTGCGCGCGCGCTTCAATCGCCAGTAGAAAGATCGCAACCAGACACAGCGTCTTCTTCACAGAATCTTCAGCCCTTCGTTTCTGATCGTCACCTTGCCGACCTCGCCGTGCAGGAAGAACAACTTGCCGTATATCCGCATCACGATCTTCCCGGGATAGTAAATGCCCGTAGCCGCGTCGTGCGCCACATCGATGTCGTTGTCGAACTCCATCCCGAGCGGGAGCCCCCTGATGCGCTCGCTGATGCTCACCGGGTTGTAATCCGAAGGGCTCACCACGGCAGAGACCGTGTTCAGGGGGTCACCCGGGTCCGCCGGCCCGGCAAAAGCGAAGTCGATCTTGTAGTAACCGTTGCTCATAGGGTCGCCGAACTCGCACGACGACAGTACCTTTCCACGGTCCGAGAAGTATTCCGACAGGAGGAACATCCTATCGAACGCGTCGTAGCCGGCATTGAACCTGTCGCCGTTCGGGACGGTGCCGGACAACAGCTTTCTCTCGAAGTTTCCGTGATGAACGGTTATCCTGAACACGAGACTGTCTTCGTCGCCTCCTCTCGATTCGATCGTCATCTTCTGCGTGAAGCCGATATCAAGTTGAGCCTGGGCGCTGTCGATTTCCACCGCCCTTGTCCTGCATTTCTCATAGATTTCCCGCGCGCTGTAAGAGCCGCGGGGAAGATACGAGTTTAGCGAGAATACGACAGCCGCGATCAGAAAGAAGTTCAAACTGATTTTTCCGTTTGTCCCCATGACGCGGGGAAGGTAGAAGCAGGACCGCCCTGCGGGACGGTCCTGCCGGGGAATTTAGTTAAGCTTTGAGCCGACTTTTCTTACAAGGTCGACAACGCGGTTGGAATAGCCCCATTCGTTATCGTACCAGGAAATAACTTTGATCATGTTGTCGATGACCATCGTGCTGAGCGCATCGACGATCGAGGAACGTGCGTCGCCCCTGTAATCGATGGAGACGAGCGGTTCCTCGCTGTAGCCGAGGATGCCTTTCAACGGACCGTCTGCGGCCGCCTTCAACGCCTTGTTCACATCCTCTTTCGTAGCGGGCTTCTCCGCCTCGACCACGACGTCCACGACACTAACGTTCGGGGTCGGCACGCGCATCGAGAACCCGTCGAGCTTCCCTTTCAGATCGGGCATGACGAGGCCGATGGCCTTCGCCGCGCCGGTGGAAGTCGGGATCATCGATAGGGCCGCTGCTCTTGCACGGCGCAGATCCGAATGCGGCAGATCGAGTATCCGCTGGTCGTTCGTGTACGAGTGGATCGTCGTCATCAGACCTTTCTTGATACCGAACGAGTCGCGCAGGACCTTCACCACCGGTGCAAGACAGTTCGTGGTGCAGCTGGCGTTTGAAATGACGTGATGCTTGGCGGGATCGTAGAGATTGTCGTTCACGCCGAGAACGACCGTGAGATCGAACACCTTCGCCGGCGCGCTGATAATTACCTTCTTTGCACCGTTGGCGAGGTGTGTCTTCGCCTCGTCGCCCGCGGTGAAGTGCTTCAGCCCCGTCGATTCGACGACGACATCTACGCCGAGGTCTTTCCAGTGAAGGTTGTGGTGATCTTTCTCCGAGAGGACTTTCAACGGTTTGCCGTCGACGATGATCTCATTTTCTTTGGCGACGACGTTGCCCGCAAATATGCCCAGTACGGAGTCATATTTCAGCAAATGAGCGAGCGTCTTTGCATCCGTGATGTCATTCACGGCGATGATGTCTAAATCAGGGTTCTTGTATGCAGCTCTGAATACGTTTCTTCCAATTCGACCGAAACCATTAATACCGACTTTAATTGCCATTTGTGTAAACCTCCAGATTTTATATCAAAAATTTAAGGATGGGGGGACTAATATGCAATTTGGCTGATTTTGCGGCCGTGGGGCCAGTTGAGAATGAAGCACGCTAGCACGAAGGAGACACTAATGAGATCCCGGCGTGACTATGATACTCGTTTGGACTTCTGCTCCTGTGAAATTCCAGGTAAATTCCGTCGGGACAAAGTTCTGCGCCGTTTCGGGATTCCGATCCTTGCCCCGAACTATCCGACATGTCATTCTGAACCTCGCGAAGCGAGGTGAAGAATCCAGGCCCAAGGACCGCCGTTGGCCCCACGGTTCTGGATTCTTCAGTCGTCCGTCCCGTGAAGTGGGGCGGACTCCTTCAGAATGACAATCGGAATTAAAATGCCGGCGCAGTGATATTAGTCTTTCCATTTTCGTAATTGCCGAAGCCACGTTGAACCTCGGCCGCATGAACTTTATATTTTTGCCAAGAAAAAAGGCAGATCAAATGAAAGAAATCGATTTCGTTCTCACCCACAAGCTCCAATTCCTCGGATATTTCCGCTCGAAGTTCCCCACTTTTCACAATTCGAACGTATTCTACCGTGATTTGCGGTACGCCCTCAAGTATTTCGTCAATTCGGGCGGTTTCAAGCTCACGGACGCGGAACTTGAAGACGTTTTAAATGCGTTAGTCAAAGTGATGGTTTCTGACGGCATATTGAAAAGCGTGTCGCCGGGCGTCTGGAGTCTCAATTATCCGGAATTCAGGACCACGAAGCCGGGGAAACCGTTGCTTAATCTTTGATTCGGAGTTTACATATAAATACCCAGGAGGATACAGATGGCTGACCTAGAGACAGCCCAGTTGGAAATAAATATCTCGGACAAAGCCGCCCAGGAAATCAAAAAGGTCATGGCGGAAAACAACATACCGCAGAGTGCCGGTTTGCGAATGGGAGTCAAGGGAGGCGGATGCAGCGGCTTCAGCTACATGCTCGGCTTCGACGAGAATTCCCGCGAGACCGACAAGGTCATCGAAGCGAAGGGGGTTCGCGTGTTCATCGACGAGAAGAGCTTTCCCTACCTCGCGGGCATCACCCTCGATTACCAGGACGGCCTCACAGACAAGGGATTCACGTTCGACAATCCCAACGCCACACGGACCTGCGGCTGCGGGCATTCGTTCAGCGCTTGAGAATTCACGGCGGGGGCTCCGTCCCCCGTCGACCGGCAAAAGGATTCCGACCTCCGATACACGCGACAGTTTCCGGGAGGAACTTTAGTCGACATACAAGCCTTTTGAAAGGAGGGGATCCGGGCCCGGGATCAAAGGGAGAGGGCCGGGAATGGATTCTCTCATAAAAAAGAAAGGAATGAGCAATGGCTTATCAAGCGAAGAATTACAGTCACTTAATCGGAATGGAAGGGTTCTCCAAGCAGCTTCTCGAGAATCACTTCACGCTTTACCAGGGTTACGTAACCAACACGAACAAGCTCGCCGACATACTGTCGCAGATGCTTAAGGACGGAAAGACGGGCACTCCGGAATACGCCGAACTGAAGAGACGTTTCGGCTGGGAGTTCAACGGCATGCGTCTTCACGAATATTATTTCGACAACCTCGGCGGGAAGGAAGCTCTGGCGAAAGGGTCCGGACTCCTCGGCGCGATCGAGAAGCAGTTCGGCAGCTACGCGAACTGGGAAGCCGACTTCAAGGCCGCCGGCAGCATGCGGGGAATCGGGTGGACGGTCCTTTATCTCGACGGCACGAACGGCACGCTCTACAACGAATGGATCAACGAGCACGACATGGGACACCTCGCGGGCTGCACGCCGATCTTGGTGCTGGACGTGTTCGAGCACGCCTTCATGATTGACTACGGTTTGAAGCGCGCCGACTATATCGCGGCGTTCATGAAGAACATCAATTGGAAGGAAGCATCGGCACGGTACGACAAAGTGCACAAGTAAAACCAAAAGAGGAGGAAGAGATGCGATATATAAAGCTCGCGGCTTTCGTCTTCATGGCAGTTCTATCCACTGCCGCGATGACCCAGGCCCAGGAAATGAAGGCGATGAAGGGCAAGAATAGCATGAGCGGCATGCACGGCATGCAGATGGCCATGTCGTCGAAAGGCAAGACAACGACCGTGGAGGGCCAGGTTGTCGGTCTAGCGTGCTACCTCACCGAAGGAAACCACGGCGCGAAGTACGCTGAATGCCAGACGAAATGCGTTGAGAGCGGCCTGCCTGTGGGGATCTTGAGCCACGGTCGCGTTTATCTTGCCATAACCGCCAACCACAAGCCGGCCAACTCCCTCCTTGTGCCTTACATGGAGAAGAACGTAAGGATCACAGGCGTGGTGAACATGAGGGCCGGAATGAACATCGTCGCGGTGGACAAAGTCGAGCCCCTCGCGAGCAAATAAACCGGGATTTGTCCGGCCAGAAATAGGGAGAAGAGGCGGTCCGCAGGGCCGCCTTTTTCCATTTCCGGGGGAGCCATCCACAAATTACCTGTCATCGCGAGTCCGTCCGTTCATGACATAAACGGACGGACGTGGCGATCCCCTGCTTAGTGATCCGTCTGACCAATCCCTGGCGTGAGATTCCAAGCGTACCTGGTAGGCCATCCTTTAAAAAGGACGGCTGCCAAAATCCCGAAACCCCGTTTGACGGGGTTTCGTGCTCGCAGAGGCGTCGATTTTGCCGAGGGCATCCGGCCATACAAAATGTCCAAGACGGATAACCGACGCGTCGGGCTATTGTGTCAACTAATGCTTTCGCGCTCAGGCCAGGCTACGATGAATCCGACGAGGCCGTGAATAAGAACGAACCAAGGGATGGTCGTGAGGAACACTATGCCCCTGCCATGAGAGCTCACTGGAAGATAGTTGAACAAAAGATACGTAATGAGTATCGTGGCCCCGGTCAGGAGAACGCTCCACTTGTTCCCCTCGTAATAAATCCGCAGGATTCGTTGATCCGGCGGTTCGTGCGCTGTCTCCAGGACGAAGGGGCGCAAGGCGATCGCAGCCAGGATCACCATCCCTTTCACGCCAACGGCAAACACACAGTAGAGGCACATAAGCCCCACGACCAACTCATAAAAAAAGGCAAGGTGCAAATGTTTGTATCTCATTGAATCACTCCGTTATTGACGCGATCCCACTACATCCGTGGTCCCCATTTTCACAAATCTAATAACCTCCGTCAAACTTTCAAGGTCTTACCTTGCCTGCCGCCGGTCGCTTGTTTATTGAAATTTCCATTCCTTGCAATCCGAAGATGTGCGAATCTCCTCCAGCTGTTTGGAGCCGATGCCGTACTTGAAAAACGCATTTCGCAGCTGCGGGTAGCAATCCTCATGTTTCATCATCATAATATGGTTGTCTTCTGCGATGAAGAGCTCGTAATGCTTGAAATACTTTCCGAGCTCAAGGCCGATCTGATACGGTGTAATGTGATCATAGTATCCCGCCTGATAGAACACCTCGGTCTCAACGTTTCTGAACTCCCCGAGCATCGGCGGTTCCGGCGGCGGGACTTTCTTATCTTCGACAAGCTGTATCACAGGGGCAGTGAGATCCCGCAGACAGGTGTACACCGGATCGATATAGTCCAGCGGATTTCCCAGGAGATAATATCCGTCGCATTGGATCGGGCTCATGTACATGGCGAATCCCATTTGCTTCGCCAGGAAGGTCTGTGTTCCTTTCGCCCTGGAATAATCGAATCCCTTCTTCAGGTATTCGTTGTAGGAATCGGCATTGCCGTTGTTGAGATCGTTGATGATGCGTATGTAGATTGAATCGGGCTTCACAACCGCGAACCGAATCCGGTAGAGCATCCAGAGAAGATGAAGCTCCGGAACGATATTCTTCTTCAGGACTGCCCTTAGTTTTTCGGGTAAGCCTGGATCGGCTGCACTGACCGTATTAATGAAGCTCTTTGATTCCAAATAGCCGAGCTGCCTCATTATGGTCGGATTTGGAGCGCACTGAAGATATGCGCGTTGGACGTGCTTTCCGTACTTTGCAAGGTATTCCTGCGCAATATACCCCCCACCGGATCTGGCGAAGATAAAAAGCGGGCTCTCCGGGTGGCCTTTGAAGAGATCCTGCCTGACACACTCTATGTCCTCGACCATTTGTTTTGAGGAAAAGAGCCGATATACCTTCTCCCAATTGACGGTACTATCTGCATTCAGTGCATCGACGAAAGAATATTCCCGTCCGCGATTTTCGATGAAGACGAGATTGAAAGTGGAATCGAACTGCATCCACCGGGCCAGCTCATCCACTTTTCCCGCCTCTCCGTAACTTTGCTGGCCGTCAGTCACGAAGATGATTGTCGGCTGATCGAATTTGAAGTTGCTGCTCAGTTCATAATAGAGTGTAAAGAGTCCTTCGCTGTCGTTTGTGTGATCGATCGGAATCGTAATGTTCCGGTGATAGAAGTCGTCCACCGGATAGCGGTGCTGCTGCGAGTATGCTGTGCAGCACAGGAGCATCGCCGCAAGAAAGACGGGGATATTGGCACGCATGACTCTTCCCTCCTCTTCATTGACTTTTGCATCGACAAAGACAAGTCTCATAACGGGACGAAAAGGTGCATGCTGTAACTCTTATGTGCTCCGGCAAAGCAAATGGGTCGACTACAATAGTTTCCTGCAAGAATCGGGACCGTCGCAATGCCTGCTCAACTGCCGTTGTCGCCAACACTCATCCCTGAACAGGATCTCCTGAATTGAAGTGTCCCATTCGGATAATCTATTGTGAGTCTGAACTCTCTCAGAACATTGTAGCCAAGGATGCCATCCATGATTATTCCCACTGCCTGGTTAAGAGGAGAGAAAACATCAGATATCATGACAGATACATCTTCTATCGAAGCGTCACCAATGCGCAATGATTTCAGGATCCCTGGTGAACTTGTGACAGCACCGCCGGCACTGATTACCGTTTTCACCAGTGTGCTCACCACACCCATTTGTCCAGCGAGTGCCGGAGAAACGACAGTCTGAGACGCACCGGTATCCAGAATGAATTGATATGTCTTTAGGGTATTGACGAGTACATCTACCAGAATAAGGGGTCTGTCTGGTCGCGGAATCTTCAACGGCATAGATGCACACAGCTTTCGATTATCGTCTTTGTGCTCTTCGGGTAGGTCAAACGTCAACTTGTTCTGCATATAGTCGATTGTTAAAGCATATCGTTTGAGAAAATTATATCCAAGGACACCTTGTCCAACACATTTGGGGAGAGTTTTCATGATTCCAACTTTGGCGTTCTCAACTTTGGCTGCTCCAACCGATATCGACCTTGCCTGACCGACCAATACACTCAGTCGCTTGCCGCCGGCTCCTACGGCTTCTTTGGATTCGACATTCTGCAGTGCAAGAGTCCTGGCAAGCTCTTCCGTAACAATTGCAGCATTTGCCCCTGTATCCAGAACAAAGCTGAAGGGCCCCTTATCGTTTACAAAGACCGGAAGAAGGATAAAAGGCTGCGTCTTCGTCGTTTGAATATCAATAGTAGTCGACATATAGGCTCCTCTTACACTCGCTTGGTAATCAAATTACGCAAGCATTGGCAGAGGGTTTCTCTCCCGTACTGGCAACAATGGCAGTTAGCGTGTGCACGAATCACACCTGTCCCGAAACGTGAAACGCTTCGTGCAGGTAGTCCGCTTCGGCGAAGGCAGGCGTCTATTTTCTGCGACGAGGAGGTTTTCCTGTCTATCATCTATCCCACTTCTTCTCTAATCTCCGCTTTCAACATGGGTCCTGTTATCTGGCGTTTACACGGTCAAGATGTCACGAGTCTTTCGAAAAGGATATCCCTATTGCACGACGGAGAAACGTATGGTTGAGGTGCAACTGACTTGTGCTCTGCTAAAGCCAGGATACGTTACTTTAGCCTGGTATTGTCCCGGCGTGAGAGTCACTTTCCCTTGAGCAGGAGGTGCGGCCACCAAGGAAGCTGGAGCTTCGCATTGTTCCTGCATAGTCTGACCGGGTGCAAGAGTGTCTGGAATACTGACGAATGCATTGGAAAGCGCATAAACGGACCCGGCAATGAGAGTGTCGTTCCTCCACACCTGGAAATGAACCGGCGGGATGCTCGAGGACATATAGGTTATTGCGTTCCCGGTGGTGTTAGTGAGAGAAAAAGACATGACGAACTGTTGGCCAGACTGGAACGTGGTATCCGGCTGTCCGCTAGTGTCCGTTAAACTGAACGTGGCGGTCAGGTTTTCACTTTCGCTGGCCTTAGAGTTGACGGGCCTGCAGCCATAAGGCTAACTAGCATGATAGAAAGAATGGTTCTCATTTTCTGAATTGCTCCTTCTCCAATTTTTCTAGTACAAATGTCAGATAGCGTCCGCGCAAATCGCGCCTGCCCCCTCACGTTTCCAATCGGGCTTGTGATTCGCGCCGTTATGCGTTAGTTCTTTTGCGGAATGCGCAGACTGACACTTCAAGTAAATATTGAATGGTGGATACGGTAGGGGTTCGTGGCCCAGCCTCTCGCCGCTCCCCATCATTTGTCCCGCGACCGTTTTAGAAGATATTGATGCCACTCTGCTTCAAGTTGCGGCACAGGTTTGTGATATACTTTTTCCCATGAATCGTTTCCTTTGATTTCATTTTCGGGTCGGGATTCAAGCAGAAAGACATCGTGGAACGACTTAAGACCGTAACGGTCGATAAGAAAACGGACGAAAGAACCAGCAGCTGGATATCCGACATCTGTCTGCGTTCCAGGTATCCCTATTTGAAACTTCATCATTTCCTGAAGAGGATACAGCTTGTTGGATTTCATTAATTGCAGAGTTTTGCGGTCGTTTGAGTTTCTGTCCGTGGCCATGGCTTGCGCGTACATAGCAACGCCCTCATCAAGAAAAGATGTTGAGTTGGTGCCCCAAAGCAGGTGTGTGTTTTCATGTACCGCAAGACCGAAGCTCGGAACTCCACCCTCATGAACGTTGAAAATGCTCGCGTTAGTGGCAAACCCTTTCCCCCAGTGATGCGTGTAGAAGACCTTTGAATCATAATCGCGAAAATAGACGATGAACAATCTCTCAGTTTGAAGAGGAACACCGTTAAACAATTTTCTGACAAATCTCTGGGCTTTTTGATTCACGCGGGCGATGCTTTGCATGTCCCGCCTTGAGAATTCCTCTTTCCGAGCGTGGAGTGAAAAATACTTGGTTTGCACGGATTGGAAGGTACCTTCAATCCACAGATGGAGTCTTGAGATAAGCACTTGTGATTCTGGTGGATGTTGAGACTTCTGCCATTGCTCGAGAAGCTCATGGGTGTCCATCCCGGCGCTTTCCAGTATTGCAGCAGCTGAAGTCTCAGTGACCGTTATGACTGGGATAGGTCGAGTGACGGAGTCCGTCGGATAATCCAGGTAGAGAAAGGGGTACTGGCGCTGATGGGAAAATAGAATTACAGCCGCTGCGTCATGAGCAGCCGCCGTGGCGATCCGACGTTCCACAGGGAATGTCTTCCCGAGGCGTGTCTCTACACTGTCTGGGAAGTCATAACAAAACATGACTATCTTGCGCGCTATGTCTATCGGACCTCTTGTGTAATCAAGCCTCCGGCCTGAATAGCTGTTCCACTGGTCACCGTCTGCAATGCCGTCTCCCGCAAAGACGACCGTTCCATTGATATTGACGTCCTTCGTGTAATTCAGTGTCCCCAACGGCGAGTGGTCGCGGCCCACCACCGGCAAGAATGGTATCTTCTCATGAGACCCCCCTTGCTGGTAGACATAGCATTGTGCCCAAGATAGCTCGGTCGAGGGATTGTAATAATATGAAACCTGCGGGCCCTGTGCCCAGCCATCCGAGACAAGAAGAAAGAAAAGAAGGGCGACGTATCTCATATCGGTAATTCCTGCTCTATGGTCTCCTGTGCATTCAAACGACCGCCTGTGTGAAGGAATGGCTACAGTCGCATCAATTCATCTGAGTCTCACTTAGACCCGACGCGCAAAACAATGCCGGCTAAGTCCGCCAGAACAGAGCCCTGCCCGCATCCACGTTCTTCGTATGAGCGCGCCATGAAGTCGTACACCCGGCTCACCTTGCGAGACGTAGCCGACGACCCGCCGAAGCTTCGGCGAAGGCGGGCGAGTTCGATATATATCCCGTGATAGCTTGCCCCGAAACGCGGAACACGTATTCGGGGAGCCTGCCTGCGCGTAGCCGCTTCGGCGAAGGCAGGCGTCTTCTTCCTGTTTGTTATGCGTTCGCGGACGCCCGCCGCTGGTGTTGGTCATTAGTCCTCGAATGTTTGATCTGGAAGTCGATTGAGATTGCGTACGAACCTGTCATGATTGAACGGAGTCCCTGATTTGATCACTTGAAAAGTCTCGAATGCTATTGCTGACGCGATCAAGACCTTGGCGTCTGCCTCACCAAAACCCTCTGAACGTAGTCGATCGAATGTTCGACGGGTTTCCGGAGGATTATTGTCTCGAAGTTGGTTGTCAACAACTTCAAGATACACACGCCTGAGTTCTGGATCGTATTCACGCGATCCCTTCATAATACATCCAGCCTCCTATATTGATTGCGGCGGGCGACCATGACGCATAACGTCCTGCCGGACAAAGTCGTGGCGCGTGTCGCATCCTGCGCCATCTTCGACTTCGCGCCATGAAGCGACCACCTTGCATATATAATGCGGAGCGTCTTCTTCCCGCTTGTTAGTTGCAGCTGCCCGTTCATTTCAAAAGCAAAAGCTTCTTGGTATCATGGTACGTTCCAGCTTCGAGTCTGTAGAAATACACTCCGCTCGGCAAATTGCTTCCATAGAACGTCACAGAATGGACTCCAACATTTTCCGGCCTATTCACCAAGATTCCGATTTGCCTTCCCAGGACGTCATAAACTTTCAGCGTAACCACCAACCTCGTCTGCAACTCAAAGCGGATAGTTGTAGAAGGGTTAAAGGGATTAGGATAATTCTGGGACAAGCCGAACGACCTCGGATTTGCGGGAGTAGTTGTTACCGCGTCGGGGATTTGGGTCCCGTATCCTTTGCCGTCAATTCTCGCATAAACCAGTGTGATGTCAGTACGGCCGAAATCCCAACTGACATAGACACTACTGATACCAAATCCTTTCGCGAGGGTGTAAGAAGTCTCCTCTAAGGATCCTATGCCGAAGTCCTTTGTTTGACTGGGAACTCCGAGTATCGTATCGAGGGATGTCCGTAAACAACCCGATTCATAGTTGGTGGTTGCGTATGAGTTGGGAATGTCCCCAACGACCTGAATTGAGTAAGCGGAGGAATCCTTCTCGAATGGAGGCTCAGAATTACTGGCCACCGCTTGATATTCCCAGTAATCTCCGACTTGTAACGGATAGTATTGCAGGCTCTCCTTCAGCGAATCAACCTGCCCAAAGGCAAGTGAGGGCAACAGGACGCAAAGTAACACGACCGTCTTCATAGCATCTGTCCTTTCATCGCCACGACGGGCAATTGCAACTACCGTAAAAACGTACTGCGCTTTTACTCCCAATCCGGCATAAAAGCCGTATTTCGTTTTTCCCACCTCTAGCCGCCTTCCGTTTTCGGGCAATTTATGCCAGCGTCGCCGCAAGTGCAAACCAGGACAGGGACTTATCTTACTTCCGGCCCCTTCCCGGCTACGGCTGGGCCGGAGGCTTTGTCACCGACGCCGTCCCGCCTGCAACCCTCTTCCTGACGTATATCCCAAGCTCCAAAGCCTGAGGTGTCATCCCCCCAACTTATCCAGTTCTTTGTAATGGGCCCGCACTTTTGTCGTGAGATTCACCAGATGAATCGTGAAAAGGACACAGATGATCAGCATTACTGAAAAGAGAGTGTCCACAGCATTGTAGTGTTTCACTGCGCCCAATCCCTCGCTTAGGAGGCTCGTGACGGATTGAAAGACTATCTTGAAGAAATCGGGAAGCAGGATAATCACGAGCAACAGGGAGCTTGCCGCAAGCGGCAAAGCTCTGAATTGGTAAGCTTCTTTAACGTCTTGTATGATCTGTAGATTGTCCTCCCTGAAAGAATTCTTGGCTCTTGCGCGCAGGGCCGCCGACACTTCGGGATACCAAGAACTGTAAAGCAGGCCGATCACAGCCAGGAAAAGACTCGAGGCGGAAAGCACATCGCTCATTTCTTTTCCTTTGAGGCATCAAGCTGCTTCGGGATGACTTTAAACCTCTTGCACAGCCTTTCGTAAGAAGACGGTAGAATCTTATAAGTGGACACGCTTCCCCTCTTCTTCTCAACCGGCGGCAGATTCGTATCAATCGCAGCCAGTTCACTATTGAGCTCCTCAACGAGATTGAGGCTGTGAACGGAAACAGTAAAACAATCATCATCTTTTGACGGGATTACATTGTCAAGAAGAGTTCTCAGTGACTTCTCAACAATATCTTTTAGCTGGTACTGGTACTTAGACATAACCGCCCGAATGAGCGAGCGACTGCCGCTGGCAGTTTCCTGAAACAACCTGCAAACGTCTTGCTCATCGGGAATTTTCCCACCGAAGGCGTAGACTATTAATAGGAATAGCCGGTACTCCAATATATCAGAACCCCGGATGAAGACTTTCTGCCCGAGAAACATCGAAACCATCTCCGCAACCGCAGCGGATGCAAAAGGTGTAAGCCTCTCCGTCAGCTCACCTTCTTTACAGACTAGAATCTTGGACAACTCGGTTATTTCGCTCTTGTCCAGTTCCAGGTTCGCTTTTACTTCCATGCTTTCCTCCTTTCCAAACGCTTAAATTGACGCGTCGCGCCGCGTACCCGACGGAATACATGACGAGTGCGGGGTTGAGTGAACTCCTTTGTCCAATATGTTATAAGTGAACAGCCTGCCCCGATTCGTTCTTAATCGGGGTCATTGTTGCCGCTGATAGGCGAAGTCCGCAAAGGGAGATCCCGACATACAAATAATTTGGACGGGACATGCTTTTCGTCGGGGCCGTGATGCGGCTTGATATCTGCCGTGTGCCGCACGTTTGACTCTCTCAATTAAATGATATAATATTGCTACTGTCAATCAGGAGTCTCAAATGCCAGTAATCAAACCGATCTCGGACCTAAGGAATAAGGCGAACGAGATATCGGCCCTAGCCCATGAGTCTGATGAGCCCATTTTCATCACCAAAAACGGTGAGGGAGATCTCGTGGTCATGTCAATGGCTCAATATAGCAAGATCCAATTAAAACTGGAGTTGTTCAGCAAGCTGGCGGTAGCGCAGGCCCAACGAGCTGGCGGTGACAGAGGGCGAAGCCTGTCATCTGTCATGAAAGATATCCGCAAGCGAATACATGAGTCGGCGTAAGTACTCGATTCGATTTCTCCGGGCTGCCGAGGATGACTTCGCCGAGATAATAACGTATGTCGCCGCTGAGCGTCCGTCGGCAGCCGAGACTCTTGCCACAAAGATTGAAAAGAACATCCGCCTTCTGTCCGACAACCCACACTTGGGGAAAGTGCCGAAAGAGGAAGAACTAGCGCATCTAGGTTATCGATATCTCGTTGTTGAGAACTACCTGATCTTCTATGCGGCAAAAAGACAAACCATCTTTATCCATCGAATCCTTCACGGCGCCCGTGACTATTTGAGTCTTTTGTAGCCACGCGGAATATGGCAGATAACGTCCCGCGGGACAAAGTCGCAGCGCGTTCCTTCTTGATATAATGTACGCGCCATGAAGTCGAAGATCCGGCTCACCTTGCGAGACATGGTCGACGACCCGCCGAAGCTTCGGCGAAGGCGGGCGAGTTCGATATATGCCGCCTTGCGCCTGCGCACTGAAGCGCTTCGGCGCACAAGTGCACCATCCCGACATACAATAATGCTGGACGGGACATGCTCTTGGTCGGGAAGCGTCTTTGTCCGGCGTGTTATGCGTTCGTGCCGCGCGCGCCTAACTTGATTGAAAGAATCCACAAAAATAAGTATGTTGAGTAAAAGGAGCATCTCAATGCCTGATACCTTGGTCCAAATGAGTAAGGAGGAACTTGCTCGAATCGTTTCCAACGCGGTGGAGGAGAAACTGGTCGAGCTCTTTGGTGATCCTGACGAGGGTTTGCAGATGAAAGAGAACCTGCGCAAACGTCTCCGCCGGCAGAAGAAATCGGTAGCCAAAGGAGAGCGGGGAACTGAACTCGCTTCGGTTCGCAAGCATCTCGGCTTGTAATTGTACTCGGTTCGACTTCTCAACTCAGCATCTAAAGAGCTTGAAAAGCTCGATCGAACAGCGGCCAAGCGCATTGTTGATCGGCTCGATTGGCTCTCATCAAATATCGATTCCACGAAGCTATATCCACTCAAAGGCGAACTTAGCGGGCTATACAAGGTACGTGAAGGTTCGTACCGAATCATTTTCGAGATCCTCAGGTCTGAGAACACTATCATCGTCCACGCCATAGGCCATCGCCGGGAAATCTACAAGCGGCGCTGACTGCCGCAACATTCCGGAACTTGTGCGCGCGGCATGACGCATAGACCAGCAAAACAACGCAATCCGTCCTTATCCACGGGCATCCACTTCTTAGGCCGGACGGATTGAGCCTCATAGCACTTTCTTTCGCGCGTCGTTGTTTTGCTCCTGTTATGCGTTCGTTGGCGGCGCACTCTTTGCTCCGAGTATATGAGGGAACAATCCACTTCGCTGTCAGTGCGAAATTTAGACCCTGAGCGAGCCGCGGAAACCCCTGGCGGCATAGTAGGAATCTGCTCCGTTATGATACACAAAGACAGTGTCGTAGCGGCGATCACAAAAAATGGCCCCACCGAGTGTTCGAATATCAGAAGGTGTTTTCACCCAGCTCGATGTCTTCGTATCGAAATGTCCAAGTTCCTGCAGCTCCCGGTATTGTTCCTCCGTTAAAAGCTCAATGCCCATGGCAGCTGCCATATCAACAGCGCTATGTTTTGGTTTGTGTTCTTTCCTTGACTCCAGCGCTTCTCGGTCGTAACAAACACTTCTACGGCCTTGAGGACTTTCCGCTGAACAATCATAGAAAATGTATTCGCCCGTCTTTTTATCATGACCAACAACATCCGGTTCACCGCCAGTCCTTTCCATCTCATTGAGTGACCACAGTTTTTCAGTATTCGCTTCCAGCTTCGCTTGTACTTTAGCCCATTCAAGACCTTTATGGCGGTTCATGTTCTTCTCAAAACGGGCTTTCAATGCTCCGAGCAGTTTGTCACGTTGTTCTGGTGACAACTTCTTTTTATTGCTATTCATGTTGTTCATAGATGTACCTTATCTCCGTTGAATAGGTGTGTCAAGCGTGGTCGATGGAGATGCCGTTCTCACGATGATTGATTCCATTGGGTGCTGTTCCTATTTCGCAGTCCGCCGCCAATGACGCATAACGTCCACGGCAATCACGCCAGCCAAGCGCTTCGCATGGTCGTCGCGCGCACCCTTTCTTGGGGTAATATAATGAGCGCGCAATGAACCGAGCACGATAATATATGCCGCCTTGCGCCTGCGCACCGTAGCGCTCCGGCGCACAGGTGCGGCATCCCGCATATCATATTCTGACAATAATGAGCGGGATAATAGTCGAGGGTCATGATTGCCGTTAGGCGCTGTGGCGCGCGCCCTTCTGCAACCTGCGGGACTGTACCGAGTGCTTCTTTAAGTACTCGATCACTTCCTTTGGCGTCATCTTCTCAAACTTGTGAGATAGCTCAGCGCGACGCTTCCTCTGAAATTTGACAGCGTCAAACGTCTTCTTCATGTAATAACTCCCTGGGACTCCTTATTTCCACAAGTATATGGCCAAGCTTTATGTTTAC
Organism: Deltaproteobacteria bacterium; assembly: GCA_024641835.1. Lineage (GTDB taxonomy): Bacteria > Desulfobacterota > DSM-4660 > Desulfatiglandales > HGW-15 > JAHECH01. The sequence goes on along the minus strand of JAHECH010000008.1, from coordinate 2,998 downwards.
GGAATGAAAGACAGCTATCTTGTTTACGTTGACAATATCGCGAAAATTCCAACTCGTAAGCAATGGAATGCGATGCACCGTAGCGGTAGCAACGTGTAGACAGTCGGTTCTCATTCTCTTCGTGAGACCGCCCTCAACTAGGTATCGGTCTGCAAGCTCAAAGGCTTCTTCGGTCGGCTCAATCACTTGTGCGATCTCCCTCAGTTCAATATATGTTTCTCTGACTTTGGATGGAGCTTCGGTGATTTCAGTCTCGGTGATTGTTGAGACAACCGGAGTGTAGAGACCAAGACGGAATTCGCGGAACAACCGTCGCGAGTACGTTGCAAACTCCGGGTCATAGTACCCGCCAATGACCGAATTATCGACGTAAACAGCCTTTGCCATACCCTAATTTACACCGACGGTGTTTATAAGACAACGCGCGCACCATTGCGCCTAACGGATGCCGGCACCACGCAGTGCCGCGCAACCTTTGATGGGGTAATGTGATGAGCGCGGCATTGAGCGACTTTCTCGCCTTCCCTTTGCGGAGGGTCTTTATCCCGTTATTGCCGTTGGCGCCGTGAAGTGCCCGAGTGCCACATTTGACTCTATGTCAAAAGTGACATACATTATATGGATTGAAAACGTTGAACAAACCCCTTGTATGGCTTCATGGAGAGATAAAGTCGCCTCCGTTTTCAAGCCAAGCGAGGATTGAAGCAGACTACTTGTTGCGCCGATTGCAGATCGGTGAGAATCTTTCACTGCCTCACTCACGTCCGATGCCACGGATTGGTGCAAGGTGCCACGGACTTCGGATTGATGACGAGAATCGAATATGGCGTATTGTCTATCGAATTGATTCTGATGCCATCGTAATTCTGGATGTCTTTGAGAAAAAGAATCAGAAAACACCGAAAGATGTGATTGAGAACTGCAAACGAAGAATTCGGCTGTATGACTCGTAAGATTGGAGAAAGAAGATGAGAACCTCAAAGAGAAAACGCCTCGAAGCGAAGGGGTGGAAGATAGGTAATGTAAGCGAATTCCTGAACCTTTCACCTGAGGAAGCTGCATATATTGAGCTGAAACTGACGTTGAGCAAAAACCTCCAGAAGTACCGTCGCGAGAAGAAATTGACCCAAGAGGGACTCGCCCGGTTGCTGAAGTCAAGCCAGTCAAGAATCGCGAAAATGGAAGCTGGGGATCCATCGGTGTCTCTCGATTTGCTTGTCCGTTCACTCCTGGTTCTGGGAGCCTCGAAAAAAAATCTTGCCCGTATGTTAGGATAGTATCAAGCCGCATTGAGTGTAGCACAGTCAGGTTTTGAGCAACATTCGGCGCCAATGGCAGATAACTCGCAGAAAAAAGTCGTGGCGCGTGTCGCATCCTGCGCCATCTTCGACTTCGCGCCATGAAGCGACCCATATGAGCCTGTCCCGATGAGCGCCTACGGCGCCATCCCGACATATAAATAATTTTGACGGGACATACCTCTTGGTCGGGAAGCGTCTTTGTCCGGCTTCCTGTTATGCGCAGCGGCCGCGACTATCGGGCATACTCCAAAATCCGCACCCGCCGTTCCTTCGCCAAACTCTTCTGGTGCGCTTTCAGTCGCTCCACCTCGTGAAGAGTCTCAGCGGTCAAGTAGCTCTCACCGCAGTTGGGACACGACACAACTGGTACATCCTCGATGACAAGTAATTGCTCCCCTTTCCCGTAGGTGCGGGCTACCTTTCTTACCTTCGCGCCTTCTTTGCCACAATTATCACATTTCATAAGCTTCTTGCGGTTTTTATTGACTAACATAAGTATACAGTAATTATCACCAATTTGCCAGTTGGCCCGATTTTCGCAATGACCTCCATCGCGCGGCCTGACATTGTCGTCCCAGCGATTCGGTATTTCACCTCTTTGGTGTTCTTGTCCCTTTGACGCCCTGTAATCTCTCCAGTTAGGAAACAGTTTTCCACATCCAAAACCGACAGGCCGTCAGCCTCCCTTTCTTCATCAGCATGAAGCCTCATGATGTAGTCGCGGGTGCGGACTTTGTCTCGCATTCGATATAGAATCCGCTCAAACATCGACTTCCATTTCAGATAGTCTACTCATCGCGCCCGTTGCGCATAACGATTTAGGCAAACCGCCGTGCCGCTGCGAACTCTAACTTACCATTTTTTGTGAGCAGCGGCATGGAGCGAGCACTTTACATCTAGCCAAACTGAGTCCTAACATCGCATTTCCAGTGTGCGAGCGCCGGTTTGCCGGTTCCTGTTAGGCGCCGTTTGCACGCTTGCCCTGGAGTCATGTGCCCGCCCATTGTTCGTACAGTTTCTTCAGCTTGCAATAGGGTGTACCAGTCTTGAAATTCTGAGCGAAGTCTCTAATCGGGGCATTGAGAAGACGTCAGGCTGGCACATCAGCGGTCCAAAGGATTCGCGTTCTAGCGCGTTCATGGCTCAATCACTGTTCCAATTGAACGTAAGAAGGATTTGATGGCAGCCGCAAAGCGCTCCGGCTGGTCTAAGTGGACCCCGTGGCCAGCTTCCCGGATTTGCTCGACCTGAAATCCCGGATTAAGACGTTGCAGCTCTTCGGCAACAACAGAGGAAACCACACCTTTATCACCAAATACGAGGAGGCTTGGAACGTCAATCGCACGCACTAACAGCTTATAATCGGGATTGGGTGGCGTGAGAACGTCGAAGGCAGCCATGCTTGTTTGAAGTCGTGACCGAGCGAACAGCTCAAGGGTCTCCCCTGACCGATTAGGGTGTCTAGCCTGCGCTTCTGCCACCACCTCATCCAAAGACATATTGAGCATTCGCCGATGCTGATCGGCGACATCACTATCGCGAACTTCGCGCTGAACTTTTGGACTCAAGAACGTTGGAGGCAATGTCAACTGTTATGTGTAAAATTTCTGAGGACCGGCAGGTTGCTTTTGCCGAATGGCGCACTTCTCCAGTTTGCTTCCATCCTGAATGCGACGAAGCATAGGATGACGTAAGCG
>JAHECH010000388.1 GCA_024641835.1 Deltaproteobacteria bacterium | reverse complement strand
CTTCATCTCATAGAAATCAAAAATCGCCTTCTTTTTCATTGCTCTCTTACCTCCGTTCCATAACTGAGTTCCACGGGATCGTTTCGCTCGCGCCAGGGCGCCAAGAAAATTAGCCCGGAAAACCAACACTCACCTGTTCCTTCCGGACTTCCCGGGATTCCCTGCGGTCAGACCACGCCCCTTCGATAAGTCTCTGTGACACCTCCATGCCCGTTGCCGGGGAGACGGCCACACCGTCTCCCTCATGCCCTGCAGCGATTATGAAGTTGGGGAACCTGTCGCTGGGGCCAACAATAGGCAGCCCATCTCTGGTAAAGGGTCGCAATCCTGAAAATGTCCTGATGACTCTGAGATTCCGAAGGGCAGGAAGGATCGTGGAGGTATACCGGGCCACGGCAGTGATCCCCTGCACCGTCGTTCTTGTATCGTAACCTGCGAACTCATAGGTCACGCCGAGTACCATGTTTCCGCTCACCGTCTGGCTGATGATCATGCCCAGGGCATACTCCGGCGATCCGGCCTTTTCATGGGCCGAAGCGACGGCCGAGTGTTTTGCCACGATGGCCTTGGCGGACATGATGTAGGGCCCTATCAGGGGGGGGATCGCCTCGGTGATCAGGACCTGACCCCGTCGCGGTTCTATCGGTATGTCCACGCCGGCCATGCGTCCAACGTGAGAGGAGTAGGCACCCCCGGCACACACGACGACCGACGTCTGGATGAGGCCCCTTTCCGTGGCTACGTGGGTCATCATCCCCTCCCTGGTCTTGAATCCCTCCACTGCACAGTGGGTGTAGATTCGGCCCCCATGGCACCGGATCTTGTTAACAAGGGCAACCAGCAGAAAGAAGGGATTCACCTCCCCGTCGATCGGGCAGAAGGTGGATGCCAGGATGCGGGGGGAGATGGCTGGCTGGAGCCTGCGGGTCTCCTTTTGGTCAAGAAACTCCACGGGAAGCCCGAAGTCCTTCTGGGCCTGGGTGAATGCTCGGATGAACTCCACCTCCTCTTCCGACTCCATGACGAGCATGGAACCTTTCCGGACGTACTCGATATCATGGTCCAGCTCTTCCGCCAGGTTCTGCCATAGGGTGTTGGAACTGTGGATCGCCAAGCTCAGTTTCGGGCCTGGCTTCTTGGATTGGGCCATGATGCAGGCATCGTTTGCCCCGGAAGCGCCGGCGCCCACATCCCCCTTGTCCACCAGGACCACGTCCTTGCCGGCTTTGCTCAAATAGTAGGCGATGAAGCAGCCAATGACTCCGCCTCCAATCACCGTAATCTCGCTGTGGTCGATCGTCTTCACCATTGATCCTCGCTCTGCCCCTTTCTACACTGTCACGTGAGAAGGTGCCCCACCTCTGCACATCCCCGGTTTGGAGACTCAACGCGGTTCATTACGCGATTGGCAGAACCAGATCCTTCGCCCCGACCTCGGACGTCTTGAGGCGGCTATGGCCGCGCTGGATGAGTTCAACTTCGAAGTGAGTGTTAAACTCAGTTGAAAATTGGGCTGGCTCCTAACAAGATTCAAATAGAGAAAAACCAAAAAGGAGAGGAGACATCCCATGAAGAAAATAATACGAACTGGAACGAAAAGGAAGCCGAAATCAACACCCCAGGAAACGGCACTTACGAGTAATCTCAAGGCCAAGGTGCAATTGATTCAGGCATTGATGCCCATAGGGTTGACTCTAAAAGAGTGCATTCGATATTCAAATGGGATTTACGACAACAGAGTTTTCGGATAGCATGACCCCAAAGGCGTCAGGTGGCAGGTGAGGTTTTTAGGGAACAACAATGGACATCTTCAGGTTTCTCGAAGAAAACGGGATTGCATACGAACGCAGTGATCATCCTGCTGTGTTCACATGCGAAGAGGCGCAACGCTTGGTCCCTCCTATGCCGGGCGCAAAAACCAAGAACATCTTTGTTCGGGACAAAAGAGGGAAACGACATTTTCTCGTGGTCGTTGGATATGAGAAAATGGTGGACCTGAAATCCCTGTCTTTGCTCATGGGTGCCAGCCGATTGACCATGGCTTCTACAGATCGTTTGAAGCGATACCTTGGCGTAGATCCTGGATCAGTGACGATTCTTGCCCTCCTCAACGACACGCAGAGGGATGTGGAGGTGGTCTTCGACAAAGCCCTGTGGCACTCTCCCTCTTTCCGGTGCCACCCCCTTGTCAATACGAGCACGTTGGCCATCTCAAAGGAGGGCATCGAGCGCTTTCTCGAATTGACAAGTCACAAGGTCACAGTCCTGGACGTGCCCGGGAGAGAAACGGGATTTCAAAGGCCATGAAAAGCGTGGGAGGTTCCGTATGCCAGTCTTGTCTATCGAGCGGCTGCTGGATGTCGCAATTAAGGACTTTTACACCGCAGATTGCAGTGTTTTGCACTGCGGTCCTCCTCATAGAGAAATCAAAATAGCCCTAGATTCATCACGATACGAGGAATACAAAGAGGGAGGAAAGGTCCTCAGATGGTATTTGGGTCTTACAGGCGACACATCCCCGGAAATATCTCCTTTATCGGTTGATGTTGCGGGTGACAAGAATTACCGTGTCTACCGTTACGATTGGGTATTCGGAGTTTCTCTCCCGCCCTTGAGCGAGCTTTGGTGGGACTGGCAAAAAGCCCTCAGGAAAGGCACTTCCGTGGCTGTTCAGCTCATCATCTTACCTGGAGATTCTGGGATTGGCTACACGTGCGTAGCCACAAACCTGAATGTTCTACCCCCTTCACGGGACACGAAGACATGGTGGGAAAAGTATCGGAGCGGGGTGATTGATACAGTGAAAGCCGGTGCCAAGACAGCGGGCGACTTGTATCCAGGGATGATAACCAAAGCCTTCTCTGCACTATCCAATTCCCTGGAAGCGCGGGGGAAGTGGAAAAAGTCCAACTGGTTCATATATCAGTTCCTTGACAGCGATTCCCAAGCATGTGCCGTGGAGTGGCTAATAAACAAGAAAGTGTTAAAGCAATATGGACCTCTTCTTAGGGGATCTTTGGTGTTGGCGTTTCATGGCGGTTCCAACGACAGCCCAAGAGAGCAGAAGATCATCCGTTTGAAACTGCGACCTCAATTAGGGTTTTCTCGTAAGGATGAACTTTCCCGTGTCACGCCGACATATAAGCTGGAGGAGGAAGAACAGGTCCAGCTGGAAATCTTGCCGCGCGCAACCGGCAGAAGTGGGTAACGGCGGCGCGGGTCTCAGATATTTTGATGGGGTGCCAGTCTTGCTGATAACCGGGCGAGGAATGACATTCATAAAAATCAGCAGACTGGGCGGAAGGAAGGGCGTCATCCGCAAGATGTTATCCACAAGTTCGGAGGAAACGTTGAGGTGAAGCGAAGGCTCATTTTCCTTCGATCTCACCTATCTCGCCTGCTTTTCCCTGCTGATGATGACGCTGGCCACCCTGCTGTTCAAACGGAGCCTGTGAGGTCAGCTCTGAATGAGCTCAAAGCGCCTCATTCTCGCAGGCGCAGCCGCCTTATTATCGTGTCGTTGACGAATTCCGGCAGGCTGGGGCCGTACAGGGGATTAAGTCAATGAATTTCTGAGACGTGATCCTAGGAGGCCACAGTGGGGTAGAGCCACCCCCAGAGAATCACCAGGACGGCTGTTACGCCCAGCAGAACACCCAAGTCCATCCACACCGCACCACCCATCCCTCCAGCCAGCATCAGCGCGCGTAAGGCGTCCACCTCGTAGCTAAGAGGGTTCGCCCGCGCGATGACCTGAATGCGGGGGAACCCGTCCTGCTATTTGAGGAACCCAGAAACAAGGGAGCAAAGGAGCGATGTTAACCTGGCAAAACAGGTTCTCTTGCCTCGAAACCCAATTCCTGTCAGCACCAAGCCGCCATCAACAACAAAAATGAAAGCCAGCCCTTTGCGCCCGACTCCCGGTGACTCCCAGGCTATTTATGTTGATCTCCCCGCTGAATTTAGTAGGATAACGCTCGATCATCCATAGATCCCCTGATCTCTGGAAATGACATAAAGGAGAAGAAATCCTCCGAACATCGCTGCAAAGAGGTGACATATGAAGAACTTCAAGATCATATTCGGCATTTCATTGCTCTTTTTGGCTGAGGCGTTCTTCGGTTGTTTCACCGCGCATGGCGGCATGAAGGCTGAAGCAAAAAAGCAATTCAACCTGGATGTAAAGCCATTGGATATCGCCTCATCTCTGGATGGCGCCAAGATCTTTGTACTGGTGCAAGGCAGGGTCCTTGTCTACACGGTTGCTGAAGACAGGATCACTGATTCCCTCCCCGTGGATAAGGACCTAGACAAAGTGGCGCTCACAGGGAGAGGCAACACCCTAATCCTTAGCAGCAGCTCAGGAAAAAGAGTTGAGATCATCAGCTTCCAGATCATTCAAAACATCGACATTTCAGGGTTGCCCTTTAGAGGTTCCGCCGACGCCCCAGTGACTATCGCCGTGTTCAGTGATTACCAGTGACCTTACTGTGCGCGCCTCGAGCGGCTCCTCCAGCAGGTGCTGGGGATGAACCCAAAGAAAGTCAAACTCGTTTTCAAGAATTATCCTCTTCCGAGCCACCCCTATGCAAGATCCGCAGCCCTGGCTGCCCTCGCAGCCAATGAGCAGGGCAAGTTCTGGGAATACCATGAGAAGTTATTTGCGAACCAGGCGGCCTTCAATGAGAACAAGTTTCAAGAATTCGCTGTCCAACTCGGCCTGGATATGGAAAAGTTCAAAAGGGACATGGCATCGCCGGCTTTACAGAAAATCATAGACAGGGACATAAACGAAGCAAGGCGGTTAGGAGTACGGGGAGTCCCCATGGTGTATGTGAATGGAAGACCTCTGGAGGAACGCAGTCCGAGGGGGCTCCAGGTTATGATTGATGCGGAACTCACAAAATAAGACGAGTAGTAAGGATGGGCCTTTTGATGCGATGTGATATTCATACGATGACAGAGAAGAGTCACCATGAGTCTGGTTTTTGGGTGATGCGCACTTCGTGAAGAACCCCGTGCTTCCGCACGGGGATTCTTCTATAGAAAAAGCCAATCTAACTTGCTGACTATACGACCTGAAGCCCCATG
>JAHECH010000387.1 GCA_024641835.1 Deltaproteobacteria bacterium | reverse complement strand
CTTGCACACGGGAAAAACTACTTTCCGCCCTGGAAACAACGGACCTTGATACGAAAGGGTTAAGCGGGGGGCCCATCCGCTTTACGGCGACCGATCACTATGGACCCACCTGGTGGAAAGTTTATCGTTGGAATCCTAAGCAAAGGGCCTTAGAACCCGTAATGGACTGGTTCAGAATTGATGCCGAAAAGATTGCCAAGGAATGAGGGACCAGATTTTTTCGTATGCCGAGGTGAAGGGATTCCCCGACTTAATGACTATCCATAGTCTGGAGAACTCCTTCACCCAATGAGCGCTTTGTGTGAGAGACTCTGATAGTGGTCTAGAGCTACAACGATCGCTCACCAAGGCATGCCAGAATGCCACGCCCGGAAAGGCGGGCATGTTGAATTTCGCAAAGGGAAGCCTGTTCACCATGGCGGGGATGAATAGTATGCGGGGGGATGTCCTACGCAAAAGTGCGGGGAGTTTCACTCTTAGACCATCGTAGATTTGTGCAGCAGCCATAAATTTCATCATCACATAAAGAAGGAAACCGTGCAATTTCTGATAAGCGTGGTGGTTCTGAGCTGTGTGTATGCCATCTTGGCCTCAGGCTTTGTGGTTATCTACACGTCGAGCCGAATCCTGAATTTCTCATATGCCGACGTGGTGATGCTGATCGGATATTTCAGCGTGACCCTGCTCCAATTGATCGGCGGGCCCCCGATTATTTCGCTCGCTGTTGTTCTTATACTCAGCTTCATCTTTGGACTGGCTATTTATGCATTGCTCATAAAACCAATGGCCGGACAGCCTATATTTTCAACGATTATCCTTACAGTGGCTCTGGGGATCATATTGCAGGCTCTTACCATTTTAGTTTGGAAGGGAGAGTTAGAATCCATATCCCTCGGTTGGCGCCAATACTATTCTCTCTTTGCAGGGGGTCGCGTAGCAAGTACTGAGATCATTATTGTCTTAACCACTATTTTCTTTTTCGTGGGCCTCTCCAGTTTTTACCGGTTTTCCAGGATAGGTCATCAGATGCGCGCTACCGCCGAGAATACCCTGCTGGCGGCTCAAAGGGGGATTAATATCTATTTTGTTACAGCGCTCGCTTGGGCAATCGGTATGTTTGCTACGGGTATTGCCAGCATCCTCCTTGGAGGTAATTATTCTGTGAGCCTTTATATGGGACACGTGGCTATTAAGGCCTTCTCCGTTGCCTTGGTTGGAGGACTGGACAGCATCAAAGGAATCATTCCGGCGGCCTTCATTGTCGCCGGGACGGAACTGGCAGCGATCAACTACATCAATCCCAGGCTGGCCGATACGATGCCTTTTATCATTATGCTGATGGTTCTACTGATCCGCCCTTGGGGCTTGTGGGGAACAGAAGAAGAGATAGAGCGCGTCTAGATATAGGGACTCCTGTATGGAAGTCAAAGAGGCCAAGAAGAGCCCTTATTTAAAAACCTCATACGCCAGAGATATGGTGATAGAAGCCTTCGATACGCCATTTCGCAAGAGATGTGCTGTGTTGGGGTTTTTGATTTTCATTGCCTTTCCTTTTGTTGCGAGTGGCTACTTTATTCATATCATGAATCTAATAGCCATCTCCTGCATCGGGGCCTTGGGTCTTAATTTACTTTGTGGGAATGCCGGGTTGTTATCACTTGGCCATGCAGGGTTCATGGCATCCGGGGCATTCGCAACGGCTATAATTTCTATTCATTTTGAGATGCCCATCTGGATTGGTCTTCCGGCCAGTGGTGCTGTAGGTGCTGTCCTCGGATTCATTGCCGGCTTACCATCACTTCGCCTTAAAGGGATCTATCTGGGCCTCAGCACGCTGGCTATGCATTATGTGATCATTTACGGCTGTAGCGAGTACCAGTTTCATGGGGGTTTTGGCTTTGGCATAAAAATAGAGAGTCCACAAATAGGGCCTTTTAGTCTATCAGACGACCGAGTCTGGTATTTTATCCTATGGATTGTCGTCTTGGTCACGGGCTTGTTCATAAAAAATCTATTAAGGAGTCGGCCAGGACGTGCCTGGATTGCCATTCATAACCGGGATATTGCTGCTGAGGTTATGGGTATTCATATCGGCTATTACAAAGTCATGGCATTTGTGGTAAGCAGCATCATCATTGCTATATCAGGAAGCCTCCATGCTTACTATACCAATGTGGCATCTGTTGATGAATATTCATTTCTTCTGACTATATCCTATCTGGCCATGATCATAGTTGGTGGCATGGGTTCGGTTTTGGGTTCCCTCATGGGGGCCTTTCTGATTACTGTTCTTCCTTTTCTTCTCCTATATATCACCGATTTCTTAGACATTTCCGGTGTTGTAAAAGATTTCTTTTTCGCTGTGCAGTCCGGACTTTTTGGCTTAGTTATCATCCTGTTTCTTTTAATTGAACCTCTGGGCTTAGTGGAGATCTGGAGGCGAATAAAAGGCTATTTTCAATTATGGCCCTTTCGCTTCAAGCCACTACAAGTGACGAAACGCTAGTGAGAGAGAAATATTCATGGGGAACAACAGGGAAGCCCTTTTGCAAGTGACCAAGTTGGAAGTGGTTTACCATCATGTGAGCACTGCCATTCAAGGGGTCTCCTTTAGTATCTCCGAGGGACAATTGTTTTCCATTATTGGGGCCAATGGTGCGGGCAAAACCACAACGCTCAGGGCCATATCCGGCTTCCTCGGCCTGGACAATGCTAAAATTACCGATGGCGAGATTTCCTTTATGAATAAAAGAATAAATGGGCTTCCTCCGCATAGAATTACCAATATGGGGATTGTTATGGTCCCAGAACGTAACAAGATCTTTGAAACCCTCTCAGTTGAGGAGAATCTGGGGGTTTCTGTTTCTAAAAGTAAAGACCGAAAAAAGAGAGAACAGGAGATTTATGAATACTTCCCAAGCCTCAAAGGGCATAGGCACCATTTGGCGGGAATTCTAAGTGGTGGGCAAAGGCAGATGTTGGCCATAGGGCAAGCGCTCCTCTGCGATCCCAAGCTCTTCCTGCTGGACGAGGTCTCCATGGGTCTTGCTCCTCTTGTCGTCACTTCCTTGCTGGAAACTCTCGTCAAGATGAAAAGTGATCTGGGGTTGACTATCCTGCTAGTGGAGCAGAATGCGGCAGCTGGACTAGAAATTGCCGATTATGCGGCTGTCATGGAAAACGGTCGTATCGTGTTCGATGGGATCCCCAAAAAGCTTTTAGCACATGAGGATGTGCGCGAATTCTATCTTGGGATTCGCGGAACGGATGAAAAGAGTTACAGGGATGTCAAGCAATACAGAAGAACACGGCGTTGGTGGGGTTGAGTTGGGAGCTGAATTGAGAGATGAGGTTGTACTGGATGTTAAGAATATCTCTATCTCTTTCGGAGGTGTTGTGGCGCTGATGGAAATCAGTCTCAATGTCAGAAGATCGGAAATTTTGGGACTCATCGGTCCCAACGGGGCTGGAAAGACTGTACTCCTAAACTGTATCAATGGCGTTTACGCCCCAGATAAGGGCTTCATTCTTTTTGATGGCAAAGATATCACTGGCCTCCCACGGTATAAAATCGCACCGCTTGGAATCGCACGTACCTTTCAGCAGATTGAGCTTTTCCATCAAATGAATGTCATTGAAAATACATTAGTGGGCATGCACTTCAGAATTGAAACGAATATTACTTCAGGTGGTCTTTTTTGGGGGCCAGGCAAAAAAGAAGAGATAAAGGCGCGTCAAGAAGCTGAAGAAATCCTCGATATCTTAGAGCTTTATCCTTATAGAAAGCAGAAGGTCGGAAATCTTTCATTTGGTATTCAGAAGCTTGTCGGACTGGCAAGAGCCATCGCCATGAAACCTAAAATGCTACTTCTCGATGAAATCGCATCTGGATTGAACCGGGAAGAAAAGGAAGATTTAGCACGCTTTCTTCTCAGAATTAGGCATGAAAGGAAGATCCCCATGATCTGGGTTGAGCATGACATGGAAATGATTACACAAATAGCTGACAGATTGATCTGCCTTAATTATGGGATAAAGATCGCTGAAGGTACTCCCGGAGAAGTCGTCTCTAATCCTCAAGTCACAAGGGCTTACCTGGGAACATAGAACGAAGTTTAAAGAAAATGGCAACCTGGATATAGTTTTGTGCAAGCTTTTATTCCTGGGATTTCTAAGTATTGCAATTTTGAAGACCAAGGAAAGCTTGGGATCAGAAACTAGACTTTAATGTCAAGAAATCCGACCTCAATAAGACTGACTCTTACGCCTCAAGAGATTTCTTAGGTCGGTTGAGACTGTTCTATGAGTGGTTTGACGATACGGGATCGTAGCAAGCTCCTGAGATTTGCGTAATTACTAGTGCAAGGGAGGTCTGATATGGAACAACCTGCAAAAAACATTGACAGATACGGCGTTGAACAGGGGAAGAAAGAACGTCACACATCCAAAAACAAATATATCGTTGGAGAGGTAAAGAGATTCGATCAAAAACAAACGATGTTCAATCGACCCAGGTGGGACCCAAAAGTTACATCATTTGCCGAAGGGATATATGGTGTTATTCCTCCTAAAGAGAAGGATGGTCACACACTCACTGATCGAGCCCTACAGAATGCCGGGTGGTATGTTGAAATGGCCTTTGCCCACGGTCACATGGTACATGGCAGGGACTTGTATTCCTGGGAGAAAAGGCCATACTCAGATTGCCTGCGCATACCCAAGGGTGAAAAACTTGTTGATTATGACGCAAAGGAAATGTCTCGGCGTGTGAAAAAAGCGGCTAGATCCTTAGGCGCTGACTTGGTAGGAATCTGCGAGCTCGATAGCCGCTGGGTTTACTCCCGATGGTTTAATCTGCACAGTCGTGAGGAGGGTCAGTTGGAAGTACCTGAAGGATGCAAGTATGCTGTAGCTATAGCCGTAGAGATGGACTATGAAATGTTTCGAACCTCCCCTAAAGAGATAGAAGGTGCTGCCACGGGTTTGGGGTACTCAAAGATGGCTTTTGTGGCCGGCTCGGTAGCTCATTTTATCCGGGGCCTGGGTTATACTGCCCTCGCCAGTGGAAATGACACTGCGCTTAGCATACCTATCGCCATTGATGCGGGAC
>JAHECH010000386.1 GCA_024641835.1 Deltaproteobacteria bacterium | reverse complement strand
TGTCTGGTCAGAGCTTTCGAGGGCGCACGCCATGCGCATTCTATCGATCGATGAAGTACACATGAAGAAAATCCTGGAACAACTGCCCTATCTTGTGGAGGTAGTCATCCCGGGTAATACGTATCCTAGCGAGCCGGATGACGTTCACGTGGTGGCTGCCCCTATCTTCTGGGGCGCTTCAGCTGACCTCCCTGACAGTTTTGTGTACTACTTGCTGAAAACCATCTTCACAAATTATGAGGAATGGAAATCGTACGGTAAGCAATGCGCCGACTATAAGGCCAAGGATGTGGATAAGATCAATACAGTCGCCTACCACGCGGGAGCAATCAAGTACTATAGAGAGGCAGGTGTCTGGACGAGGGCGCTCGACGAGAGGCAGGAGAAGTTGCTGGCTATTGTGAAGGCAAGTCGGTAGCCTGATTAGCTGAATCATCAGCCAAAACCCTTGGGTAGGCCGGAGGTCCCCAATGGCGCGAGAAAGGATGGAAAAGGGCTGGGTGAGGATCATCGTACGTGCCGTCAGCGTGGTGATAGCCCTTTTCAGCCTTTCCTATCTGAGCAATCTGCTACCATATTTAGGTTTTTACATGAGCGAGGTTTCATACTGCGGTGCTTTGCTCGCTCTGACGTTCATCGTTACATTTCTCCTCTACCCTGCTAGGAGAGGGGCCAAGGGGGCGCCCATTCGCTGGTATGACTTTCTCTTTCTCCTAATGGGCGTGTCTGGATCGTCTTACATAGCGCTCTTTTCGGATCGGCTAGAGCAATTCCTGGTGACGGGCACTGCGACCATGCTGGAGTTCGTCATGTGCGTTGTACTCGTCGTGGCTGTCCTCGAAGGCACCAGACGGACGGCTGGGACTGCCATGGCGCTCATCGCGGCGCTCTTCTTCCTCCATCTAATATTCGGGCGTTATCTGCCGGGGTTTCTCGGCTCACCTCCGGTGAGCCTTGACCGGGTTGCCGTGATCTTCTACCTCTCACCCTCAGGGATCTTTAGCTTACCTGTGGTGGTTACCTTTACTGTGGTTATTGCGTTCATCCTGTTCGGGGCCTTTATTGAAAAGTCCCCTACGGGTACGTTCATCATCGATGCAGCATACAGCCTGACAGGACGCTGGACCGGAGGGCCGGCAAAGACCGCTATAATTGCAAGCGCAGCCCTCGGAACGATGACTGGTGCGACAGCAGCCAACGTTGTGACAACGGGGTCTTTCACGATTCCCTTGATGAAGCGCGTCGGATATACCGCTGAGTTTGCAGGGGCAGTCGAATGCGTCGCATCCAACGGCGGTCAGATCATGCCTCCGGTGATGGGGCTCATTGCCTTCTTCATGGCAGAGATTCTGGGTGTCTCGTATTGGTCGGTGTGCGTTGCAGCTCTTGTTCCAGCGCTACTTTACTATTTCGTGCTTTACGTCCAGATCCACTTCGAGGCAGTGCGACTGAAACTCCGGGGTCTACCGCGAGAGCAGCTTCCTTCCCTGAAAGACTCAGTGACAAAGAACTGGTATTATCTGCTTCCTGCCCTGCTGTTGATTTATCTTCTTGCTGTTAAAGACCTCCCGGTTCAGCTTTGTGGTCTCTATGCGCTTCTTTCGGTGGTTCTGATCTCATTCATCGACTGGTTTAGAGGTAGAGTCGCCGGAGGAACGTGGAAGGGACTGGGTACCTGGATGGCGGACTGCATTGAGACAGGGACCAGGTCGCTTATAGTGCCTGCAATGGCTACCGCTTCTGCCGGCATTATCCTTGGCTCCATCGAGAATACCGGCTTCGGCTTCCGGCTTTCCACTGTGATCATCGATCTCGCAGGGGATAGCCTGCTGATCCTGCTTCTCATCACGGCTGTCACCGCCTTTATCCTCGGCATGGGCATGACCTCGACCCCCTGCTATCTCGTGCTCGCAGTGCTGGTGGCTCCCACCATGATCAAGTTCGGGGTAAACCCCTTAGGAGCGCATCTTTTCCTTTTCTATTGGGGTATTGCATCGTTCATTACCCCTCCAGTTGCAGTGGCGGCATACATAGCAGCTGGGATATCCGGGGGGAACCCTTTCAAAACGGGTTTAATAGCCTCTCGATTGGGTGTGTGCAACTACATTGTGCCTTTCATGTTTGTTTACTTCCCTGGGTTGCTGCGGCAAGGCTCGACAACCGATATCTTTCTTGCTCTGGCCAGAATGGCTATACCCGGATTTTTTCTTGCAGTAGGGCTCGAAGGCTATTTTTTGAAAAAGATGCGGTGGTTTGAAAGGTTATTCTTTGTGGGCGCGGCCATCGCAATCATGGTGCCGGGCTGGTTCACAGATGTGGCGGGTGTTGTCGCGGTCGCTCTTGCTGTGGCCTGGCACTATAGATCAGCCATGAGGCTGCGGGGTCTTGCTGCAACTGAACAAAGTTGAATGGGTAAGTGAGGTCTTGGTATTGGCTTTCATGCTGAGATAAGATGACTGGAATCAGCGAGAACAAAGAGTCTATATTTATGGTGCTGAAGAGACAGCGTCTCTCTGATGAGATTTACAAGCAGCTCAAAGAGGCAGTCCTCAGTGGCCACTACAAGCCTGGTGAACGTTTGCCTAATGAGATGGCCCTGTGCCAAGCGTTTGGTGTGGGAAGAGCCGTGATACGAGAAGCTCTTCGCTCGCTTGAATGCTCTGGCTTCATAAATGTTCGTCGGGGTTCCGCAGGTGGTTCGTTTGTGAAGCAGATGGATCACACGACACTCGCAAACACGCTGGAGGGTATTCTAAGATTGAACAGCGTCTCGCTACAGGAGTTGACGATAGCGAGAGCCGCGATTGAGATGGCCGTATTCCCCATCATGGTGCAGAACATAACAGATAGCGATCTGGAGAGACTGGAGGTCAGTATCGAGGAGGCCAGGGAAGCCTTGGCGAGGGGGAACAAAGAGCCAAAGAATGGCATCTTCCACCTGGTGCTGGCGAGCATCTCCCAGAACCAACTCCTCATTGGCATCATTGAGAGCCTGCTTGAACTCCAGAAAAAGTTTGTGCATATTTATGGTTTCTCCTACGAGCGCAAGAAACGTTTTATTGATGAGCACCAGCGAGTGCTCGCGCTGTTGAGAGCCAAGAAATATAAACAGGCTGAGCGGGTTTTTAGCGAGCACATAAAAGACTCCATTTGCTTGTTCATCAGCCCACCATCACCGTAAGAGCTTACATTTCATCGCTTAACGTCGATGCAGAGAGTGTCAACGTGGAACCGGTTACTGATTTGATTGCACAGTTTATTTGTCAGACCAAACTGGAAGATATCCCGCATGAGGTGATTGAAAAGGCCAAAGTGCACATCCTTGACCTCATTGGTACGCTTTGCGCCGGCTCTAAGGAAAAAGTCGCAGGTATTGTAACAGAGTACATTTGTTCCTTGGGTTGTAGGAAAGAGTCGACCCTGATGACGCGAGGAATAAAGACATCGGCCCAATATGCAGCTCTTGGGAACGGAATTATCGGCCATGTACTCGATTATGACGACTACGAGTGGCCTTCCATGGTCCATCCTAGTGTGGTGGTTTTTCCAGCGGTTGTAGCGCTCGCAGAAAAGATTTGGGCATCCGGGAGTAAGTCTCTGGAGGCCTATGTTGTCGGCCTCGAAGTCATATCTAAGGTTGGTGCTGGAATAAATCCAAACCATTATGACAAGGGGTGGCATTCAACGGGCACTTTGGGAGTCCTTGGGGCTGCGGCCGCCTGTGCGAAATTACTTAAGAGCGATCCGGATATGGTGAAGACAGCCCTAGGCATTGCCGCCTCCACGGCCAGCGGCTTGAGGGGTAATTTCGGGACGATGACCAAGCCGTTTCACGCCGGTAACGCCTCCAAAAACGGTGTAGAGTCGGCCTTGCTTGCTTCATTGGGCTTTACGGCGGACAAAACGATCTTTGAAAGAGACCTCGGTTTCTGTTCCATCTTCACGGAGGCTGGAGCTTACGACTTAAAAAAAATAGTCGATAATCTGGGGAATCCCTTTTCGATTGTCTCACCGGGGATCGGCATCAAACAGTATCCTTCCTGTGCAGCTACCCACTCGGTTCTAGATGGGGTTCTTGATCTCGTCAAAAATAACGATATTAGGGCAGAGGACGTTGCTAATGTCGAGTGTGGAATCTTTTACCTTTACCCGAAAATGCTCATTCACTCTGAGCCGCGTAACGCTCTGGAAGGCAAATTTAGTCTGGAATTCTGCGTCGCCTTGGCGCTTTATGAGCACGAAGTGAGTCTCCAGAAGTTTAGCGACGCAAAAGTGAACGAGCCGAAAATTCGGAAGCTTATGAAAAAAGTCAAAAAATACGTGACGGACGAAGTAGGAACGCGGGGAACGACTTATCCAGGCGCAATTGTGAAAATTGACCTGACTGATGGAACATCAGTCAGTAAGAAAGTTGGCGTACGAAGAGGGAGTCCTATCAATCCCCTGTCCACTGATGAAGTAGTCACTAAGTTCACACAAAATGCTTCCCTTGCGCTTAATAAGAACAGCATAGATGAGGTGTTGGAAAGAATAATGAGAATTGATGAGCTTGACAATATAGCGAGGCTGACTCAATGCCTTAAGCCCTGGCAGGCAAAAAAATCAGCTTCATAAGAAGGGCAATGAGGAAAAAGGGAAAGAAGGTGGCGTCTAGTTTCGCCTGGACGTGCGGTTTTTTCATGAGCGCGGCGAAAGGCTAGGTGATTAGCGCTGGCAAATAGTCAATCGGATGCGTTTCGATGCCGGTAGCGGTGTCATTAGAAACTTCCGCTTAGCGCTGGACATCCGGGCCAAAGAATTTAGAGACTTTTTTCTGGCGCTACTCGAAGCCAGGGGAAGGGATCTCTACACAGTGAGCGGGAAGAATAAATACTATAGTATCTTGGATGAAGGAGTCTCCAGTGAAGGAAGAAAACGAGAAACTCTATCATGCACTCCGTTTGCTCAAGCACAAGGGGCTTGACGGATTGATCATCTATTCAGGGGGAACGTGCAGTGTCTTGCGGCCCAGCTATCTCTACTACTTTTCCGAATACAAACCCATGGGCCAAAGAAACGCCGCAATCATCTCGAAGGAGGGAGACGTCACCCTCCTGGTTGAACCGGCATGGGATACG
>JAHECH010000385.1 GCA_024641835.1 Deltaproteobacteria bacterium | reverse complement strand
AGCAATGGGAATGGCATAGAGAACAGGGCTCCAGGAGAAACGGTGGGCCTGGACAAAGTATGCGCCCAGCACCATGGCTGGGCCGAAAGAAACGAACACGGCCATATCCCCGAGAGCGCGGTATTTGAATTCGACAGGGCCGGCAGTATAGAAAACCCCAAAAATGCCGCCGATCAGTATCAGCCAGATAAGAAAGCTCCCTCCAGGGGTGGCGATGACGAGATAGATCCCGATGGCGCCGGCGATGAAAAGCGCGGTCCAGCCTCCCTTCAGGATTTGTGATGGTTCCATGATCTTATCCACGAGAACGCGGCTAGAGCCAAAGGTCCCTTCACGGTCCACCCGCGCCCTGTGGTCATAATAGTCTGAGAGAAGATTGGCGCCCGCATGGGCGACCATGCAGCCAATCAACGTGAAGACAAAGTGGATCACGTCGAATTTGAGGCTTGGATTCTCGATGAGTGCAAGAATCGCCCCCATGATCGGAGGGATGAGACTCACGGTAAAGGCGAAAGGCCGAACCGCCCGCCACCAGAGTAAAATTTGGTTCATGCGCCCCCCCTCAAGCTGCGCTTTGCGCAGCGCTCCTCAAGTTCCGCGAATGCGGAACGCTCCTCGAGCGAAGCAGTCCTCAAGCACCAGGTTCCCTGGTGCGCTCCTCCCTATGGCCACGGGTCTGCTCCCACCGCTTGTCCAGGTAGTAGAGTATCGGGACGGTCATTCTGGACAAGAGCAGGGATGCCACCTCACCAGCCATGAGGGATATGGCCAGGCCCTGGAAAATAGGATCAAAAAGAATCACGGTGGCAGCCACCACGACCGCGGCCGCGGTGAGCATCATGGGCCTGAACCGGACCGCTCCCGCATCGACCACCGCTTCTTTAAGGGGCATGCCCTGCTGGAGCCGCAGTTCTATAAAGTCAACGAGGATGATGGAGTTCCGTACCACGATGCCCGCACCAGCTATGAAACCGATCATGGAGGTGGCTGTGAAGAACGCGTTCAGGAGACCATGGGCAGGCAGGATTCCGACGAGGGAAAAGGGAATAGCGGCCATGATGACGAGGGGCGTGCTCAAAGACTGAAACCAGCCTACGACAAGAATGAAAATCAGGACAAGGACCACGCCAAAGGCGATTCCCAGGTCACGGAAGACCTCATAGGTGATATGCCATTCCCCATCCCATTTCATGGCAAAGCGCCGGTCGCTCTCAGGGATGTGGGCCGTGTACTGGCCGATCTGGTAGCCTTCGGGAAGAGGGATGGCGCTGATCCTCTTGCGCATATCAAGGATGGCATAGACCGGGCTTTCCTTAACCCCGGCCACGTCCCCCACGACGTAGACAACACGCATCAGGTTTTTGTGATAGATGCTCCGGTCCAGGGGCGTCTGCCGGGAAACGATCAAGTCTGAAAGAGGCACGAGCCGGCCGTCGGAGGACGCCACTTTGACCGTCTCCAGCCTCTTGATCCCCGCCCGGTCAGCCAAAGGAAAACGCAGCAGGATATTGACATCTTCTTTTTCCCTGGGTTGATGAAGGAGCCCGACCGGCGTACCCTGCAGGGCGAGTTGGAGGGTCTGCTCGACCTGGGAAGCGCTGATCCCGTGCAAGGCCGCCTTTTCCTTATCCACAACCATGCTCATGCGCACCTGGTCTTTCTCCATGAACCAGTCCGAGTCCACCACTTCAGGAGTCGTTTCAAAAATCTTCAGGACCTCCTGTGCGATCTGCCTCTGGCGCTCATAGTCAGGGCCGTAGATTTCGGCGACCAGTGTTGAAAGCACAGGCGGGCCGGGAGGAATTTCAACCACTTTTACGCGGCCTCCGTGCTTGTCGGCAATGCGCTTGAGCTCCGGCCGCACGCGCTTGGCAATGTCATGGCTCTGGGCTTTGCGCTCCCCCTTGCCCACCAGGTTGACCTGAATATCGGCCACGTTGGTGCCCCGCCTCAAAAAATAATGACGCACGAGGCCGTTGAAATTAAAGGGAGCAGCGGTGCCCGCGTAAATCTCATAGTCCACGACCTCGTTCACCGTTTTGATGTACTCACCCATTTCCAGGGCAACGGCTGAGGTTTCTTCCAGGGTCGCCTTTTCAGGCATATCGATGATCACCTGAAATTCGCTCTTGTTATCGAACGGAAGCATCTTAACCCGGACCCACCCTATCATCACCAGGCCAAAGGAAGCGAAAAGAAGAACCAGGACCCCTATTAAGAAAATTTTTCTTCTGCGAGGTCTCTCGATGAGTGGAGTCATGATCCGGCGGTAGAGCCTGACGCTCCAATCCTCCGCTCCTTCGTGTTCCTTGCCATAAGCCCCTCTCTCATGCCTGAAAAGCCTCATGGAAGCCCAGGGTGTGACGATGAAAGCGACGAGGATCGAAAACACCATGGCAGCCGAAGCGCCGACCGGTATGGGCCTCATGTAAGGCCCCATGAGACCGCCCACAAAGGCCATAGGCAGAATGGCAGCGATCACCGTAAGGGTGGCGAGGATGGTCGGGTTCCCCACCTCGTCCACTGCCTCCACGGCAACCTGCGCGAAGGGCCGCTCCCGGTTTGCCGGGAGCCGAAAATGGCGGACCACGTTTTCCACAACCACGATCGCGTCATCCACCAGAATACCTATGGAGAAGATCAGCGCAAAGAGGGTGATCCGGTTCAGGGTGTAACCATAGAGATAGAAAACGGCTAGGGTCAGGGCGAGCGTTACGGGGATGGCGAGCGCCACGACTCCCGATTCACGCCGTCCCAGGGTAATGCCTATCAGGAGAGTGACTGAAAAAATGGCTATGAACATGTGGAAGAGGAGTTCATTCGATTTCTCTTCAGCCGTCTGCCCATAATTGCGGGTGATGGTCACATGGATGTTCCTGGGGATGATGATTCCCCGGTTCTCTTCCACTCGCTTCAGGATTTCGTCGGCAACGGTGATGGCATTGGCTCCCTTTCGCTTGGCGATGCTGAGAGTCACCGCCGGGAAAACTCCGGATGATCGCGGGTGGATCCCTTTTTCCGCGGCAGAGGGGCCTGCCCCTAGGAAAACGTATTGATCAGGCTCCTGGGGTCCGTCCGCAATCGCTGCCACGTCCCTCAAATACACGGGCTTGTTTCCATAGACGCCGACCACGACACGGCCCACGTCCTCCGCATCCTTGAGAAACCCTCCGGTGTGGACCAGGATCTGTCCCCGCACAGAGGGGAAGCTGCCTGTATCCGATGCCTCGTTCGCCCCACGAAGGGCGTTCGCTATCTCACCCTGATCCAGGTGGAAGGCAGCAAGGCGTACAGGATCGAGCTGAACCTCCACCTGGCGACGGTATCCCCCGATCAGGGTGGTCACAGACACATTGTCCACCGCCTTGACAAGGTCTTCTACCTGGGCTGCCACCCTTCGCAAGGTGAAGTGGTCGGAGTCTTCTCCCCAGAAGGTGAGAGCTAGAATGGGAACGTCGTCAATGTAGCGCGGTTTTACGAGAGGCTGGCTCACCCCGGCGGGAATGATGTCGAAATTGGCCAGGAGCTTGGACTGGAGCCTGACGATGGACTTTTCCTCGTCCTGGCCCACATAGAAGCGCACAGTCGCCAGAGACGTTCCAGGACTTGATGTGGAATAAATGTATTCCACCCCGGGGATTTCCCAGAGGAGTTTTTCCATGGGCTTGGTGACCCGTTCTTCAACCTCCTTCGATGTTGCGCCGGGCATGTTGACAAAAACGTCAATAAACGGAACGATGATCTGCGGCTCTTCTTCTCTGGGCAGGGCAAGGGTCGCGGCCGAGCCCAGAAGGATGGAAGCAATGATGATGAGGGGGGTCAGTTTGGAGTCGATGAAAAACCGGGCCACTTTCCCGGCCGGGCCGAGCTGAGGCGTTTGAGACGTCATCAGGGGGCCTCCACCCTGTCACCCTCACTGAGGTTGAGGGGTGGGTTTTCCACATAGTTGTCCCCTTCCTTCAAGCCCGAGAGGATCTCCATGAGGTCTCCGAAAGTTCTGCCCGTTCTGATAAGACTGAAATGAGCGATCTTCTCGGAATCCACCAGGTACAAGCCTGTCAGTTGGCCTCGTACCACCACTGCGGTTTTCTTCACAAGAAGGCTGCTCGTCGTGCCAAGGGGGATTTTTACCCTTGCGAACATTCCCGACTTCACCCGGCTGTCCGGAGAGAGGGTCACCTTGATAAGAAAGGAGCGGCTCCGTTCATCGGCGGCAGGCACGATGATGGTGATCTTTCCTTCGATAAGCTTGTCACTCAGCGCAGGGATGCTGACGAGCACTTTCTGCTGTAGTCGCACGTAATCGATGTATGTTTCAGCCAATTCCGTGTCCACCCGGAAGCCGTTGATCGTCTCAATGGTCAGGAGCGGCATTCCCGGCGTGGCAAGAACCCCCTCGTCGACCAGTCGAGCGGAAATGATGCCGTCATACGGGGCGGTAATGACCATCTCCTTCAAAGTTACGGCTGCGGATGCGACAGCCGCCTCTGCCTGTTTGACCCGAGCCGTAGATGCCGCGACCGTGTCCTCAGCCTGCATCAGACTGGCGTCAGCCTGCCGGTGGCGGGTCTCCACCTCATCGAATTCCTGGACGCCAACGGCTCCCGTCTTCCTGAGCTTCTCGTACCGTTGATAGGTTAGCAAGGCAAGTTCTTTTGCGGCGCGCGCCGAATCCCTGCCGGAAACGGCAGCATCCATCGCTTTTTTTGCTTCGGAGAAAGCCGCCTCTGCCTGATGAAGAGCAGCCGTCGCCTGAGCCTGATCAAGGATCGCCAGGGTGTCCCCTTTCTTGACCCGCGCCCCTTCTCTTACCTTGATCTCTTTCACTTCGCCGGGATATTTTCCGGAGAGATTGGCAATGAGACCTGCCTGCACGGTACCGACGGCTTCGTAGATGAGGGGCTGTTCCATCATGCGGGCGGTTACGACAGCCAGGCGATGCGTCATGGACGGCGATTTCTTGGTTGTTCCAGGCTCGATCTTATCGCCGCATCCGGCGAGGCCGCATCCGGTGAGGCCGCATCCAGCGAGGAGGAAGATCGCGCTGACGACGAGGAGGGATGATATTCGACTTGTCATGGGGGGCTTACCTCGGGATTGATGACTTACCCGGGTGATTCA
>JAHECH010000384.1 GCA_024641835.1 Deltaproteobacteria bacterium | reverse complement strand
GAATATGCCCGGCAGCTTGGAGAAGGCGGTCATCGCAAGGTGAAAGACGAGTTTCTCATCACGAAGAATCTGAAGCGGTATCTCCTGTTGCTTCTTGCCCTCGACAACCCTCAGGGCGGCACGATTTTCCTGAATTGATATTCTGTCTATCATGCTAGCGGCGCGAGGGTCAAGGACAGGAGGGGATGGAGATAAACAATGTGGAGATATGCCAATGAATAAAGGCCTCAAGGCGTTGGAAACCAAAGTCCTAGATCGGGGTCAGTGCGCTGCTTGTGGTGCCTGCCTCTCTCTGTGTCCCTATTTATGTTCCTGGAAGGGAAGAATCGTAAAGCTTCACGATTGCGACCTCTCCGAGGGACGCTGCTTCTCTTTCTGCCCCCGGACGGAGGTAGACCTTGACACGCTTCATCAGTTCATCTTTGGCAAAAGTTATGAGAAGATCGAAGCGGGTCCGGTCCGAAAGGTGTTGATGGCAAGGGCTGTCGCCCCGGCGTTCAAGGAAAGAGCGCAGAACGGGGGTGTGATCTCCGCATTGATTGACCTTGCTCTCGGGGAGGGAATCATTCAGGCTGCCATTCTCACGGAGCGCAACACGGATCTTCTTCCTCAAGGGCGCATCGCAAAGAGTCGAGAACAAGTGGTTTCATGCGCAGGCTCGAGCTATGTGGCAGGATACACGCTTGAAGCCCTCAATCGCGGACCCTGGGAGGGTGAGGAGCGAATCGGGGTCGTGGGCCTCCCGTGCCAGGTTCTCGCCCTCGCCCGGATGAAAGCGTCCTCTCAGAAAAAAAGAACACCTGTGGATAGGGTGGATCTCGTGGTCGGCGTTTTCTGCACCTGGGCTCTGGACTACCAACCTTTCATGGGATTTCTCAAAGAGCGATTTGGAGACAGACCCATAAGCAAACTGGACGTCACCCCACCGCCGGAGCGTCTCCTCCATGTCAAGGTTGGAGAGGAACTTCATCGGGTTCCGCTGGATGAAGTTCGCCCTTTCATCCGGCCGAGCTGCCAGGCGTGCCTGGATATGACCGGTGAGCTTTCGGATATTTCCGTGGGCACGGTAGAAGGGGCGGAGGGCTGGAACACAGTGCTGGTCCGGACACCAAAGGGAGAGGAACTCATCCGCCTTGCCGGGGCAAAGGGAGCGCTTGAAACCCGGAAGTACCCTGAGGACATATGGGCTCATCTCAAAGAAGCCTCTATCCTCAAAAAGCGTCGTGCCTTGTCTGCTCTAAAAGAGTTGCAGGAAAGTGATCTCCCTCTTTCCAAGAAGGTGATCGACAAGATCTTCAAGGAGGTAGCTCCATGAGCCTCATTGCTCGAGATACACCCGGAAAAACCACCCTTCTCATGGGAAATGAAGCCATTGCCCGAGGAGCGCTTGAGGCGGGGGTCAAGGTCTGTGCCGCGTATCCAGGAAACCCTTCGTCTGAAATCATAGGGTCCCTGTCCTCTGCCGCGGATGCTCTGGCTCTTCATGTGGAGTGGTCTGTCAATGAGAAGGTCGCTCTGGAGGTGGCCGCTGCTGCATCTTTTGCAGGGCTCCGAGGGCTCTGCGCCATGAAGCAGAATGGTCTTAACGTGGCTGCCGATTTTCTCCTGAACCTGAACCTCAGCGGCTGCCAGGGAGGCCTCGTGATCATCGTTGCCGATGACCCGGGCGGGATTTCTTCGACCAACGAGGAAGACTCCCGCATTTTTGCCAAACTTGGAGATCTACCGCTCTTTGAACCGGCCACGTTCCAGGAAGCGAAGGACATGACAAAATGGGCGTTCACCCTTTCCGAAGACCTGGGGCTCCCGGTCCTGATCCGCAGCGTGACGCGCGTCTCC
This sequence comes from Deltaproteobacteria bacterium, assembly GCA_024641835.1. Taxonomy (GTDB): domain Bacteria; phylum Desulfobacterota; class DSM-4660; order Desulfatiglandales; family HGW-15; genus JAHECH01. Next base: position 3,289 of record JAHECH010000384.1, on the reverse strand, counting down.
CACGCCAGAGGAAATGTTCGCCTCGATGAGTTGCCCCGGTCAGCGTCGAAAGCACGCTTTGACACGTCAGATCCGCGGCTTGCTTTCCCTCCCGTGCTGATGCACAAGGGCCTTCACCAAAAGCTTGGCCGTGCCAGCAGCCTGTTTGAGCAGTCGCCTTACAATTTCTACCGAGGCCCTGAAAAACCGGAGCTTCTGCTCATCACCAGTGGGAGCGGATGGATGTATTCCCTAGAGGCGGTTATCAACCTCGGAGTGCAGGATAGAGCGGGTATTCTTAAACTCTCCACGACGTGGCCTCTTCCTGGGAGCCTTATCCTCAAGCATTTAGGGCGAGCGGACGCCGTCCTTTTTGTGGAGGAGGTCGATCCCTTTCTTGAAAACAATGTGAAGGAGCTTTTTGCGCAGCATTGCATGGAGGTGGGCCTCAAGCGGTTTTTTGGAAAGGCGGCAGGAACAATCCCCAGTGTGGGAGAGATCGGCCCTGAAACCGTCACTTCCGCGCTTCAGGCTTTGCTCAATGTGAGCTACAAGCCCAGACCTGCAGGCTACGCAAAGAAGGTCCATGAGGTGACGGCAGAGCTTGTTCCCACGAGGGCTCTGGGCTTCTGTGCGGGCTGCCCTCACCGCGCCACGTACTGGGCCGTCAAGAGGGCGCTGACCCTGGACGGACGGGAGGGCTTTGTCCTTGGAGACATCGGATGCTACAGCCTTGGGATGGGGCCGTCAGGATTCTCACAGATGAAGACCATCCACGCCATGGGTTCCGGTGCCGGCCTCGCGGCCGGGTTCGGCCAGCTTAAGCGATTCGGCCTCTCCCAACCTGTGCTGGCCGTGTGCGGGGATTCTACCTTCTATCATGCGGCCATGCCGGCTCTCGTCAATGCCCGCTACAACGCTTCCAGCTTCGTGCTACTCCTTCTGGATAACAGCGCCACAGCAATGACAGGTTTTCAACCACATCCTGGCACAGGGCGCACGGCCACGGGAAAAGAGGCGCCGGTGCTTGATCTCAAGGCGATCTGTGAAGCCTTGGGCGCGAAAGCCGAAGTCGTGGACCCTTTTGACTTGCAAGGGACGACTGAAAAGATGCTGGAACTCCTTCAAGACGAACAAGGGGTGAAGGTCCTCATCCTTAGGAGGGAGTGTGCTCTCGTGCGGGGCAAAAAACAAAAAAAGCTCTACCGGGTAGAGGTCCGTCAGGAACGCTGCCTGGGAGAAGCCTGCGGATGCAACCGTCTTTGCACGCGGGTCTTCAAGTGTCCAGGTCTTTACTGGGACACAGCGACAGGGAAAGCGGGCATCGACGAGGCGATCTGCACCGGGTGCGGAGTGTGCGCTGAGATTTGCCCTGCTTCTGCGATAAGCAAGGAGGTGGCCTAGATGTCTCTTGCAAAAGACCCCTTTAATGTGATCATCGGCGGAGTCGGAGGTCAAGGCAATGTTCTTGCCTCCCATATTCTGGGTCAGATCCTTGTGGAAAGAGGGTACGTCATCACCATCGGTGAAACCTATGGAGCCTCACAGCGCGGAGGTGCAGTGATGAGCCATTTGCGGATTTCAGCAAGAGATCAATTTTCCCCGCTGATTCCAGAAGGGAGATGTGATCTGCTCGTAGCCCTTGAGCCGGTCGAGGCGCTGAGGATTCTGGAACCATATGGGTACCCCGGTGTGATGACGCTCGTCAATACCCGGCCGATATTCCCCATGGGCGTGATCGCTGGGGATGCCACTTATCCAGAGGTGTCCAAAGTGATTGCCATGATCAGGGAATTGAGCAGCAAAGTATGGGTGATCAATGCGACCGAGATTGCCCTCGAGATGGGAGATCCGGTCTTTTCCAATATGGCCATGCTTGGGGCGCTCTTTGCCACGAATACGTTACCGATAGACGGGCAAAGTTTTGAAGCAGCCATAGGGGAACTCCTTCCGCCCCACAGGCTTGCAGAGAACTTAAAAGCCTTTGACAAAGGTGCAGAGGCAGTGCGAGAGCTTTGAGGGCTCAAGCGTGGAGGGAGAGGGATTCTTTACTCTGCTGCCCTCTTCAGCGCTTCACGAAGCCCAGAAGCTCCCTTGTTGCTCACTTTCTTTTTCACGATGATTTCAAGCGGTCTCACCCCTTTCCCGTAGTAGGCTTTGTTCAAACCCTCCCTTACATCTAGGATGGACCCTTCGAGGTTGAGTCCAGCGTAAAGACCCTTGGACTTGGCGAAAGACATGAAATCCGCAGTCACATCTGCTTTTTCGCCGGCGCCGTATGGACCTCCGGCAACGGAAGCGTCTCCTCCGAGCTTCACCGAAGTCGCGAAGAGCGAATCAATCGCCTTCTGACTCATCACGAACATGACTACTTTTGCTGCTTCACCCCCTATCTGGAACCCAAATGTCACGGAACCAAGCGTGTAAAAAGCTGGCTGGCTCCAATCTTTGGTCTCAGGATCTCTCACCACAAGGACACCGGTCCCTCCAGATCCCCCCAGGATAAAACCGGCTTTGAGAATCTGGGGATAGATCAATACTCCCTTTGCATTCTTCAGGTTCTCGTGAAGCCAGGGATAGTTCTTGTCACGCATGAAGCTTTCGAAAGTGATCTTTGCCTTGTCCACAAGGGCCTGAGCGTCAGCGTAGTCGTTTGCCTGTACAGGCGTCATAGCCGCAAGGAGTATGGATACAGAGAAAACTGTGATAAGGCCCACCAATCCAGCCTTTGATGCAATCCTTTCCATGTTCCTTTCCTCCTTTTCTAAAGGTTGTTTTTCTCGGCTGCCTGAACCGTTTCCCTTCATCTAATATAGAGTCAACCGAAACAACATGCAACGCCGAAAAAGGAGCACCCAGGATACGCAACAATTTCTGTTGACCAGAACTGGGGACAGGGATTGTGGGTCGTGGGGGTCCCTTTCAAAATGAGGAAACGAAGAGAGACTGGGAATGACTATGCAAAAAGGGGGCAGCGAAGGCGGGCGGCGAGGTTTTATCAGTCATTCCCATGCATGGCCTCGGATGGTTATTCCCGGGAAGCCCTCCGCCCACCTCAACCATCACCTAAAGCTGGTCACCAGGCAGCGTTTCCTTCGTTTCTCTATTTTGAAAGGGACCCCCACGGCCCATCAGGCGTTTCTAGTACCCCTGTGTCCAGCAAAAAATGTGGGACATAGTCAGCAATCTTGGGGAGAGGGAGCTCAGGAATGGTAAACCAATAAATGCGTTTGTACTAGCACCCCTCCTGCTCCTGCTCAGTGAACTTGAGGAGGAAAGCGAAGGGAGGGCCAAGAAGCATGAGAGATCC
>JAHECH010000383.1 GCA_024641835.1 Deltaproteobacteria bacterium | reverse complement strand
AACCAGTACCCTCTTGCCCTGAGTGGTCTCGACGAGAGAGCAGGATCCCGTAACGGTCCCCGCTCCCCCAAGACATGTTACTCTGATCATGTTCCCCTCCTCAATCTGGTCTGTTTGGTCTATCTAGTCTATCTGGTCTATCTGGTTGATCTGGTCTATTTCGTGCTTTCGTGATTAGACTTTTTGACGTGGCCATGCCCATTCTCTCAAGGCCACACGAGGAGCGCTCGCTTCGCCTCGCTTGAGGCGACTACTTTCGTCTTTTCCCTCAAGGGCTGGTTTTTAGCCCGCTCCTCAAGGCGCGTTAGCGCCGGTCCTCAAGCCCCGTTAGGGGCGCTCGGTTCGCCTTGCGAACTATAGCCTTTCGAAAACAGGCATGTCCCCTCTTCGGAATATTCTGTTTTTTCGTTTTTGAGATTTTAGTCATTTGTTCTTTTTCGTGTTTTCTTTCTTTCGTGTTTTCGTGGTTACGCATTTGTTTTTGCTTTTTTAACTTTAGACACTTTAGCTCACTTTAGGCATTTCCCCCTATCCCTTAAAGAGGAACCTTCCCTCCTCCCCCCGGAAGGTCCACAACAAAGTGAGGCATGCCCAACCCGCCGGTGTGGCCCTGGAGTCCCTTCATGATTTCCAGGCTCCTCTCCAGGGTCGTCCAGAAGTGGGCGGTCCCTCTGGCGAGGTCTGCCTGAAACAGGTAGTAGGGCCAAACCCGGATGAAGAGCAGCTTTCTCATCAATCGGCCGAGGACCTCTGCATTATCGTTGACGCCCTTTAAAAGGACCGTCTGGCAGCCCAGAGGAATGCCCGCATCCGCGAGCCTTGCGCAAGCAAGAGCTGCCTGGGGCGTGATCTCTCGCGGGTGGTTGAAATGGGTGCTGATGTACAAGGGGTGAAACCCTTTGAGAAGATTCGCAAGCTCGGGCGTGATGCGCTGGGGAAGAGTGCACGGGACTCTCGTACCGATGCGAATCATTTCTACGTGGGATATGGATCGCAGTTCACCCAGGATTTGATGTAGTTTTTCGTCCGGCAGGAGAAGGGGGTCTCCGCCGGAGAGCAGCACGTCTCTCACCTTGGGGGTCTTCCTGATATAAGCGAGCCCCTCCTTTATCGTTTCTTTCGTGACCACGGAGGGACGGCCCACCTTTCTTTTCCTGTTGCAGAACCGGCAGTAGGCCGCACACCGGTTTGAGATGAGAAAGAGCACTCTGTCCGGGTACTTGTGGGTAAGCCCCGGGACGGGCGAGAGCTCTTCCTCGTTCAAAGGGTCCTCGAGCCCCTCTTCTTCGGTAATCTCTCGAATGTCCGGTACGGCCTGTTCGTATATGCCATCTCCTCTATTGTTTATAAGATTCAGATAGTAGCGATTGATGGTCATGGGATATCGAGAGATGACGCTCTGGACCTTTTCTTCCTCTATCTCAAAAAATGAGGAGAGTTCGCCGGGAGAGGTGATGCTTTCTGAAAGCACCTGTTCCCATGTTTTTCCGTCGGTAGCGACGTCCCTGGAAATCGTCAACGAGGCCTCCTGTCGTTCGGGCCGGGACTGCAAATGAGATGAATGATCATCTTTGTAGGAAGGCAGAATAGTAGAGGGGATTTGATATTTCAAGATGTTATATTCGAAGGGGGATGCTTTCCCTGCCCTAAGAAGTACTTGCTCTCTCAAAAATTCTTTTGAGGGCCTCGGCAGCCTTGCTCTTCCACACAATGTTGTCTTGCTTCTCGAACTTATCGAGAACTGACCGGGACTTCTCGGTTCCAATCTTTCCTAAGGTTTCGACAATGGCGGCCACAGCGCCTTCGCTAAGAACGTCCTTCTTTTTCTTCAGAAACTTGAGGGGCCCAAGACTAACTTGATGCTCCAGTGTCTCCAGCAAGAAATCCTCCAATGACCCTCCACCCGGCCGTTCAATATTTCCATAAAAAGCGAGCGCCCCAAAAAGGGCAGATACGATTTGTTGGGGTTTGCCTGATGGATCATTTCCCAGATCCTTCAGGATTAGGAGAAATCTTTCCAGGGCGGCTTCACTCTTCATCCTGCCCAAACACTGAATCGCTCTTTTTTGAACGGTGATATCCACGTCACTGAGGAGAGCGAGGTACAGTTTTTCGCCCTTCGCCCCCATTATCCTGTAGTATGACCACAGAGCCTCTTCTCTGAGCCGGGGGTTTTCGTGTTTGAAATAGGACTGCAGGGCTCCTGCTAGAGTTTGAACCCACTCATCACATTCCGTGTCTCCCAGAGCCCTGATGACCCGGACAGTGGAAGTCGTACCAAAGCCTTGTCTATCCAGCTCACTGAGAATCAAGTTGATGTTTGAGGGATCGATGCGTACAAGAATCTCGCAGGCGGTCTTATGCACCACTTGGTCTTCGCTTTCCTCTAATAGCGGGAGAAGGTAAGGTACCGCTCGCTTCCCCAGTTGAATAAGAATGGGTGCGATGGCCTGGCAGATTCCTTTCTGTCCGGTCATGAGCTTCGATTTTAGCGCCTCTAAGATCTTACCCTTTCCAATCTGATCCAGAACTTGCCCCGCATGGCTGGATAGAGGACCTTTCTCCATGGAATGGCGCTCGATTCGAGCGATAATCTTCAAAACCTCTTCATATCGGTCCTTGCGAATCAATTCAGGAATGATACTCTTAAGGGAATGAGCAAAGCGAGCATACTTGCGCGCATCCTCGACCTGGTCAAACATTTTCAAATATAAGTCGGTGTGTTGAAGGAATGTGTCTATATCGCGCTCCAGCTTGATCCTGCGTTGTGTCGCCTCTGGAAGCGCTTCAATCGAGATAAGCCGGTTCTCATAGAATTCTTCGAGGGTTTTCTCGCGACCCTTTGTCTCCCTCAGTTTGAGGGAAGCGGCGACCTGTTTGGCAAGCCTTTTCGATTTTTCACGATGAGAACCATCCGCCTGCGTTCTCTGAGTTTCTTTGAGTAGTGTCCGGGAAACTTGCAAGAGAAGTTCACCGGATAGACATAGGATCATTTCCTCGTTGATCTCTGATTCTTTGAATTCCTCGGTGACGGCAAGATCACTGTGCAGCAGAATGGGGTAAATCACCTCTGCGGTCTGCATCGGTCGAACCACGTCCTGGACGATCTGCCTTCTGACCCTTTTTATACCCTCTGCGTCCAGATTTTGATAAAAGGGGATCACTTTCAAGTCTTTCCTGAGGCGGGAGAGAGCGACCTGGGATCTCCAGGGAATGTCTCGCTCCCCGGCGAGGAGTTCCTCGTTAAAAACGTATGAGATGTTGAAGATGCCCCTCACTTTCAGGGCCTCAACGAACCGTTCTTTATCGCTCCTTTCCAGAGTATCCGAGAACGTCGGTTCGCCCATGAGGTCGATGAAATTGTTGAATTCCGCCCAGCTCAAAGTTGCTTTAAGGGTCAGACTGGCGAGATCTTTGCGCTCGAGGAACGTGGCAAATTTAGGGGTATACATGTCTGCCATCCCCTGGAGCATGATAGAGCTAAGCTCCTGGGGCTCTGGGAGGATCCCTTCGATGAGGATCTTTTTCCCTCCGGGAACGTCCCAAGCAAGAAATGCTAACTCAAACTGATTGTTCAGAAGGGCTTGAAAATTTTCGTAAAGTCCTTCCTTGGCATTCTTTGATTGGGGATGATCCGGCGTGTAATAACCCGTGCGGAGAAATGCTTGGATCAGGGAGAGGAGAAATTTTGCGAGATGCTCTTTGATCTCCTTGTCAGGATCACCTCGCATTGGCCTGAGGCTGGCGTTGTCTGGGTTGGGCGTATTGGTTTCCATAGTGAACCTCCCATGAGAGAGACTCAACTTTCAGAGGACCTTACCGGTTCCGGCACCGCACTCACTCCTTTCTCTTACTGGTGGGCAAAAGTGATTCAGATGCTTTGCTCTTTCTCCTTAATTTGTAACTGTTATTATACCCTTACGGCGATATCCCTGTCAATCACAGCACTCCATCCCAAATCCACCGCCTAAATCAGGGTTCTTTATGGTAATCAGTGGGTTTGGGGACATTCCTGATCACCATCAAGACATCATCTGCTGCGTTGCCTTCCTGCCCGAGGCGGGCAGGCGTTCGCTCCAAGAACCTTGGCTGCGGCGAATAGGCATTGATAAAACCGCACTTTTCTTATACAAGGTTTAAGTGGGCAAATGACTTGATAGCCAATTCTGCTCTGCGGATCTATTCAACAGGGCTGAGTCTGCGGCAAAACTTAATCAGAGGTTTAGAAATGGATGTCATTGAAACGATTCAACAAAGAAGAAGCACCAGGGGATTCCTGGATAAACCCGTGGAAAGGGAGACCCTTGAAAGGCTGCTATCCCTTGCCACGCAGGCGCCCTCCGCCATCAATCTCCAACCGTGGGAGTTCGTCATCGTCTCAGGGGAGGAAAAGAAGAGGCTGAGCAAGGTCCTGGTGAAGCGGATGAGAGAAAGAAACATCTCTTGTGGCCCTGGTGCAAAAAAGCAGCTTCCCGAGCATTTCGTGGAAAGGCAGAGACGGCTGCTTGAATGCATCCTCCCCAACATTCCTGAAGACACCCGCTTCGATGAATTTATCAATGAAGGAAGCTGCAATTTTTACGGCGCACCCACAGCCGTCATCATCACTCTGGACAAAGCATTTTCGAGTGCACGGCTCACAGACATCGGCGTCGCCGTGGGCTATCTTGTCCTCGCCGCCCATGCCATGGGGCTGGGAACTTGTCCTATCGGGCTCATCACCGCGTTTGATGACGACATCAGGGAGCAGCTCAACATCCCTGATGAAAAGCAGGTCGTCATTGGAATCGCAGTCGGCTACCGGGACGAATCATCACCCCTTAACAGAGCAAGATCCGAAAGAGTTCCGACAAGTGACGTAGTGAAATGGAGAGAATAAAAGGAGCGGCGCTAACGCGCCTTGAGGAGCATGCCGCCTAAGCGGCATTCGAGGAGCGCTTCGCTCGAGGAGCGGGCTGCAAAGCAGCCCTTGAGGGAAGACGCGAGAGAAGTTGCCTCAAACTAGGCGAAGCCGAGTGCTCCGGTCCGGCGGGCATGGGGGTTTTCTGAAGTGACTGGCGGGAGGCCGCTGTCCTTTTCGTGACTTATCTGTGGGGGAAACCCCTGGCCCCGAGCGAAGTCGAGGGGAACAGCGGGAGGGGGCAGAACTCC
>JAHECH010000382.1 GCA_024641835.1 Deltaproteobacteria bacterium | reverse complement strand
ACGTCCTCTTCTTTTACGGCTGTACGGCAAACAACACGCGCGAAACAATTGATATGGTAGCGTATGCCGCCAAAGCCGGTGCGGACGGAGCCATCGTAACAGTGCCTTCATACGTGGTTGTGCCGGTGGAATCAGCGGTGCAGTACTTCCTGGAGATCGCTGAGACCAGTCCGATTCCGATCGGTATATACAACAATCCAACACGGGTCGGCACCGATCTTCCCGCTGATGCAATGATCCGCTTGGCCGATCATCCCAATATCGTCATTGATAAAGAAGCCATGGCACGTCCCGGCCAAATTGCCACGATTCTGGCAGCAAAAAAGGACATGTCTTTGATGTGCTGTGACTCTCCAAACCTAGGCTTGGTCCCGGCTGTTATGTCTCTTGGCGGTCATGGCACCGCCAACATGACCGGCAACATTATCCCGGGGGAGATGGCCATAATCTCTAAGCCGTGGCGATCCTTCGAAGACGCTATAAATTTCCGGGAGACCTACTTGAAGGTGCTTCCGTTGATTCAGTTCACTTACTCGCGGGTGAATCCAATTCCGGTCAAGTCCCTTGCCAACGCCTTAGGCCTTCCGGCTGGTGATCTGCGCAAACCGTATCAAAATCTGCCTGAAGCAGAGTTACGGCGGGGAGTTGAAATTGTTAAAATGCTTGGATTGATTTCAAAGTACAATTTCCGTATTAAAGAAGATCTTATCGCTGAGACCGGAAGGAGTCAGGGGATCTCGCCCGAGGGAACGAAGACATCATCGGATGTGATGTCATCCGCCCAGAGTGGAAAGTGTTTCATCGGATAGGCGCCTGCTTCCTCTTCTTTCGTCCGATCCCATAGATCGAGGCAAAGGGACGGGGAAGAGGCCAATGGAAAGAAGATTCAGGGGCTTTCGTGCCGGAGGTTCGGTTTTATCTTTGATCACTGAAAGGTGGTATTGATGCTAAAAGAGATCAAGGAATACGATTACAGGCTCTATCCCCAGTACACGACTTTTCAGCAGCCCTATTTTGCAACCCTGTACTTATGGGATGATGACACGATGATTGGTGAACTGACTTTCATCAATTCCGGCTTCTTCAAGAATATCTCGCCTCCGTATATAGATTCTTATGGCGTTGTGAAGATGTCTTTCAGGGCTGAAGAATTCCCTATCGTCATTGATATGCTGCGAAATGAAAAACCGGTCTACGTCTTTGGCAAGGAAACACCACCGACGTGGTTTGTTCTCACCACAACTGAAGAACCCGTTGGCGAAGGTGAGACGCCTGCCTGATCCCCGCTATTCTCTCTCGGCCCTGATTTCATAGTGCTGTGATCGCTCATCGAAATGGGAGAGTACTGCTCTCGCCTTTTCCGGAACGACCGCCACTTCGTAATCCTCTCCCGCAAACTCGCGGACAGCATCCACCGAATCAAACAACATAATCGTGACGAATTCCACTTCCTCTCCAACTTCCCGGCGAAGCAATTGAATACCCTTAAAGCCACGAATGTGCCGGTTTCCAATGCCGACGAAGATTTCCTCCTTGAGCAATGCCTCATACTTATCTGCGTTGCCGGGAGTTGTCCATCCATGCCAGATTCGGCTGATCATGTTTCGCTTTTCTCCTTTCTACATGGAACTCCACCGTTGGCCACCCTTCTTCCCAACCCCTTATGAGTCCGGGGTCCCTGCGGGTCATGTAGATGACTTACTTATGGGAGGCGCGTCAAGCAGCACTCGAATCGCTGCTCGTTGACCTCGGTACCCCACTGGGTTCCCCTATGCTCTCTAACGAGTTTGAACCCGCTTTTCTCGTAGAGATGTCTTGCTGCGTTGAGCCCCTCGAACGTCCACAAATATATCGTTTTGTAGCCCACCCCCCGACAAAAGTCGATCGCCGTATCGATAAGCTGGTTACCCATCCCTTTTCCTCGCAACACATCCGACATTATGAACCACCGAAGATGTGCACCCTCGTTTTCAGCACGGATGCCATCGATCGTAATGGAGCCTTCGATGCGGCCGTCCACCAAAGCGGTCCAAAAACCGTCGCGGCTGTCGTCATATCGCTCGAGAAAGTCGGAAAGCTCGGTGGCCGCTTTAGCTTCGAAGAAGAGTCCGAATCCCCAATAATCGTGGTAGTAGACACCATGCAGTTCAGCAACTCGTCCGAGCGAGCCGGGTATATAGCCCTTGGCTATCTCGATCCCCGACATGAAAACCTCCGTTCATCTATTCTCTTCCCTGATTTCTGCACTCTGTGATCACATCCTTGGGAATCAGCCTGGTCGCGAGCCCGATGAAAAGGGGCACTATGATCAAGTCATCCAGATGCCCAATCACCGGGATGAAGTCTGGGATCAGGTCAATCGGGGAAGCGGCATAAGCGATTGCGGCACCCAGCAAAAGTCTTGAGGCGCGAGGGGTCCGGGGATGCCTGAGCACAAGCGTGTAGAATTCGATCTCTTGCGAGAAGCGCCTGACGAGACCTCGCGTATGTTCAGTCAATTTCAAAAATAGCATTCTAAGCCAAAACTCACTGCCGTTTTTTCATCCTTCTGTCGTCATATCAAACAATTGACTTGCTCCGGCCCGGCCTCAGTGGTGAAGGGCACCAGCAGCGTCGATTCGTGATGTCCTCGGCATCACTCATTACTACCAATTCCGTGTTTTCCAAAGCAACCTAAAAACCTAACCGAGCCCCTTTTTTCATTTTATATGTTTAACATATTGATATCATAGTAAATCTTAAAATCGACCAGGTCTGGTTTTTCTTGTTGACAAGGGTTTGTAATGCTGATAAAAATTGGAACTAAGGTCCACGCGTGAAACTTTCTGGCGGACAGGCCGGGTTAATGCCACACTCGCTCTTCTCCGATCGGAATAAGAGGGCCGGTGGGATTCAAGCCCGCGCCTCGGTAGGCAATAAATATCACTTTTCTGGTAAAGGAGGGGATTATGAGGCTAAAGTCATTGGCAATCGTAATTGGTTTGGTTGTTATTTTAACCTTGACGGCCTTGCCGGTCATGGCCATGGAACTGAAGCTTGCCCATTACGCCGAGGAGAGCCATCCGGCGCACCAGGCCTGCCTCATGTTTGCCGAAGCCGTCAAGGATCGGACCCACGGCGCCATAACCGTCAAGATCTACCCGAACAACGCCCTCGGTTCACCGCCTGAGATTCTGGAGCAAAACAAACTGGGCGCCATCGACATGAGCCTGCCCACCCAGGGCGCTCTGGACAAGTACGTCAAACCGTTCTCCGTGGTGATGCTGCCTTTTGTCTTTGACGGTTACGAGCATGCCTGGCGCGTCCTAGACGGCCCTTTCATGAAGTGGACCGCGCCGATGCTGGAGAGCCAGAACCTAGTCTTCCTGTCCAACTGGGAGTGGGGCTTCAGGAATGTGACCAACAATGTCAGGCCCGTGTACAGCCCTGCTGACATGAAAGGCCTCAAGATGCGCACCCCGCCCGAGATTCAGCTTCAGGCGGCCATGGAGGCCTGCGGAGCGGTGGTGACCAAGATCGCCTTCAACGAACTTTACAACGCCTTGAAACAGGGCGTGGTGGATGGGGAGGAAAACCCTCTGTCCGTCATCTACCACTTCAAATTCTATGAAGTGCAGAAGTACCTAGCATTGACCCACCACGTCTACAACTCCATGGTCCACGTGATGAGCAAGACCACCTGGGACAAACTGACTCCGGAACAGCAGGTCATCATCAAGGAGGAAAGCAGGAGGGCCGGGCAGTGGTTCCGCCACACCATGGTCAAGGAGGAAGCTTCGCTGGTGGACAAGCTGAAAGAGAAAGGCATGGTAATCACCCATCCGGAGATTGCCAAGTTCAGGGCCGCCATGAAGCCAGCCTATGAGCGCATCGGTGAGTACGCTGGCAAGGAAAACGTGGAAAAATTCCTGAAGATGGTCGAGGAGGAAAGAAACAAGTAAGCAACGAAGCCGTCAGGAGAAGACCGGCGCATGATGACTCTGGCCATATTCGGGACCATGGTCCTGCTTATTCTGTTGGCCGTACCGATAGCGGTTGCCATGGGCCTGACCGCGGCAGGGACTTTCATCCTTCTGGGTAAAGCCTTCATCCTGCCCGTCATGGCCCAACGCATGTACAGCGCCACCACGGGATTCACCCTGCTGGCCATTCCCTTCTTCATCCTGGCCGGGAATTTAATGAATAGCGGCGGGGTCACCCATCGGGTCTTCCGATTCGCCCAGGCGCTGGTCGGACACCTCCGGGGAGGATTGGGCCATGTCAATGTCGTTTCCAGCATGATTTTCTCCGGGATGTCGGGAGCAGCCGTGGCTGATGCTGCCGGATTGGGCGTGGTCGAGATGGAAGCCATGACCAAGGCCGGTTATGACCGGGAGTTCAGCGCAGCCATTACAGCCGCTTCGTCCACCATCGGTCCGGTGATCCCGCCCAGTATTCCCTTTGTGATCTACGGGAGTATGACCGGAGCATCCGTGGGTCGACTGTTTCTCGCCGGCTGCGTGCCCGGAGCGTTGATGGGTATAGCCATGATGGTGGCGGTCTGGCTGACCTCGACCCGCCGCGACTTTCCCCGTGCGAAACGGGCCACCTTGCGGGAACTGTTGATCAGCTTCAAGGAGTCCTTCTGGGCCTTGTGCATGCCGGGAGTGATTATTGGCGGCATTCTGGGGGGGCTGTTCACCCCTACGGAGGCGGCCGTGGTGGCCTCCATCTACGCCCTGTTTCTGGGTATCTTCGTTTACAGGGAGATCCGGATTCGTGACCTGCCCACGGTTCTTTGGGAAACCATCAATCAGAGCGTCAAGGTGCTGTTTATCATCTCCGCGGCCGGATTCCTGGGGTGGCTGCTCATCCAGCAGCACATACCCGAACAGGTGATCACAGGGTTGACCTCCTTGAGTTCCGCAAAATGGGTGCTGATCCTGATCATCATCGGCATCTTGCTGGTACTGGGCTGTTTCCTGGAAGGGATCGCCGTTCTCGTCATCACCATTCCCGTTTTCATGCCTCTGGTCGAGAAGTTCGGCATCGACCTGACCCAATTCGGGGTGATCATGATTCTCTGCTCCATGCTGGGTCTCCTGACCCCACCCGTGGGCATGTGCCTGTACACGGTAGCCAGTATCAGCGGGATCTCGGTGACCCGGTTGAGCATTGCC
>JAHECH010000381.1 GCA_024641835.1 Deltaproteobacteria bacterium | reverse complement strand
GCATTAAGCTGGTTCAGCTCGTAGGGAAGGTTATCCAGCGCCTTTTTGCCGGAGGCTATCTTCACCGGATTGAAGAATTCATAGTAGGAAGGTAACATGACTTTTCCTCCTTTTGTTTTGATGCCTACAAACCAAAAGGAACTCCCAAGAAGTAGAGGTAGAGGCGAATCAGCTGCTTGTGCCAAGGCATGGGAGGCAGCCGCTTCAGAATCAGCCGGCTGATGACGGATGGGAAGAGATGTCCCTGCAGCACGTTCAGGCAGCGGGTGAGGGACATGGCCGTGGGGATGTCGCCGTTGACAATAAACCTGTTCTCGGCAAACCCCTGGCACGTACCGCACTGGGCCGTGAACAACAAAAAAGCGGACTCGAGGCTTTTGAAAGTGATAACCAAATCGGCCGATTCCGGCGTGGAACCGTGGTATTTCAATATACCTCTCCACTTCTCCACCGTCATGCGGGGGCCATTGGGGAAGACTTTCATCATGAAGCTGAAGCCCTCTTCCCAGTTGGCTATCTCTCTCTTTATGTCAGGGTCCAATTTGGAAGCGGAGTGGAAAGATCTGCCCAGAATGAAGAGTATAGTCTTCACCAGAAATGTCTTGAACCACTTGTGTCCCGGTTCGACAGGGAGATACGCTTTGGTCATCATCAGCCCCCTTCATAAGTCAAGCCCCGCTCGGGGCTAAAGGTTATTAGGGTATGATACCGAAGCCGCCTTTGCGGTAGCTGATGATCACAGAAGCAACCGGTGGCGTATATGAAATATAGCACATATGAGGCTATCCAAGAAAGTCATTTCTCGGCAGGTGGTGGCTGGCCGCCCCCTTTTCAAACGGACTTCCGCGAAGGGAAAGCAGGATCCTAGGGGGGCTTTTTTTCAGTCGGAATCTTTGATATAAAACATGGTTACAGATTCTCTGCTGGCTGAGGAGGCGAAGGCAAATGGGTTCGGAAAGCGCGCTGAAGGACAAGATCATGAATGGCGCATTCTCTTTTGAGCCAAAACACATCCTTTGTCCCTTGGACTTCAGCGAGCTATCAGATCTCTCCTTGAAATATGCGGCCGCCGGGGCGAGGGAATATGGCGCAAAGTTGACTGTCCTGCACGCGGAGATCTTCGAGCTGCCCAGGTACTTTTCTCGTACCCAGCGTGAGAAACTCATTCAAGAGTTGTCCAGGGCGAAAAAAGCAATTCAAAGGGATCTGACAAAGCACGTCAGGAGGATTCTTGGCCAATCCGAGGCAGGACTTGCCTTGAAGTATGAGGTTGTGGAAGCACATCCCGTGAAGGCCATACTGGAAGGCGCTGAAAAGGGGTTAAGCGACCTGATCGTCATGGGGACTCATGGCCGAGGGGGACTTAAATCACTAGTTTTGGGATCGGTTGTAGAAAACGTGGTGAGGAATGCCAAAGTTCCCGTTTTCACGGTGCGTCAAAAAGAGCACGAATTCATCGACACAAACCTTGCGTCTTCCGCACCTCGGCTGAAACGTATTTTGTGCCCCGTCAATATGACCGAGGGGGCGAAGGGAGCGATGACGGCAGCAGTCTCCCTAGCTCAACGGTTTCAATCCCATCTGACGGTTCTCTATGCCTTGGAAACGGAAGAACCAGAGGATCTTTCGAAGGCGGGTGAGGAGCTTCAAGCCTGGATATCGGGTGCGGTGAATACCCAATCTGATTGGAAGCGAGTCGTTCGGCCGGGACACGCCGCAGAACAGATCATCGCTTTTGCTAAAGAGGAAAAGGAGGACCTGATCGTCCTTGGAGGTCAGCATAACCCCTTTCTTGAGGCTACCTTTTTCGGCAGAACCACAGAGCTGGTTCTTCGCCATTCCCCTGTTCCTGTGCTGGTCATTCCCCATTTCACTTCGAAGAAAGACCACTGCTGTCCAAAATCGGTTTGAAACGGGCTCTATAATTGCGTAGGTACCCGTTTTTGCACGATGCCCCCATTTTGCTGAGGATTCAAGTTAACTGTTTTCTACTTCACCTGGGCAGGGGTGTGGGGGTCTCTTTCAAAATGAGGAAACGAAGAGAGACCGGCAAAAACTCCGCGAGGAGAGGACAGCGAAGGCGGGCGGCGCGGCTTCATCAGTCGTTTCCATTTTTCGTCTTGCATGGCTATTCCCGGAAAGCCCTCCGCCCGCCTGTCCCACCCCCTGTGGGGCCTCACCCATCACCTAAAGCTGGTCACCGGGCAGGGACTTCTTCGTTTCTCTATTTTGAAAGAGACCCCCACGCCCCGGCAAAATGGCAAAATCGTTTTTGTA
Source organism: Deltaproteobacteria bacterium (assembly GCA_024641835.1). Taxonomy (GTDB): domain Bacteria; phylum Desulfobacterota; class DSM-4660; order Desulfatiglandales; family HGW-15; genus JAHECH01. Next base: position 2,885 of record JAHECH010000381.1, on the reverse strand, counting down.
CAGGAATGAAGGAAACTTTAACCCGGGGTTGGATCCGGACCAGGAATGAACAAAACCGATTTCATAACCGACGGATTGCAAGGCAAGGCCGAGAGTCAGAAACAACCCGGCACTCTCTGTCGCCGCAAGGCCTGTTTCTTAGTCGCGATCACAGGATCATATTTCTTTTCTCTCTGTACACGTTCCACCCGGATTTTTCCATCCGTCCATGAAACGCGAACCGTTCGGTAGGGGGAATTAAGGATGGCGCTATCCAATGGCAGGCGATGGAATGTGAACTGGTACATCCTCTCTCGGGTCCAGCGACGAGGATAATATTTAAGAGGATCGAATTCGTAGTACCCTTCCTTGAGGATGCCGTCAACGATCACATGGCGGGGGGGAGAGATAATTGCCTTCCGCAACCTGTTTTCGATTTTTCCTTTGGCGGTTCGCGTCAGATCGTTCCCGACCACCTGGGTTGGGTAATCGTCACCGGAGGGATCCTTTCCAAAATTCCTCTTCACGATGGCAAGATCCTTTAAGATTTTCCGAGCATCCCAGAAATCGAGATCCGTGTAGAGATGGTATTCGTAGGTTGTCCGGCTTGGATGGCAATGAATGACATGCGCCATGATTATTCCCCTGCCAGGAAAATAAACACCCTGAGCGGTGTTTCAACGGCTCCGCACTCGCTCTGAGAGGCGGTGCTAATGGCCGCTTTCCGGCCCTAGGGTAAAGAGTTTCTTGTAGCCAGAGGTGCGGTTCTCTATCTGGACGCGGATGATACCTTCAGCGTCGTACTGATACGTCTCCACCACGTCTTGCGAAGAAAGATCAGGCCTTGCCTCCACAAGGACCTTGTTGAGGTCCTTCAGGCGCTTCAGTTCCGGATCATAGGGGAAGTAAACATCCTTCCAGAGCGCGATGTCTCCCTCCGGTTCTCCACCCTTCCCGAGAGAAGTGCATTCCAAGTACCTGAGAAGACCGACGTTGTGCACGGGTCCGTAGGTCCTTGTGATCTCCAGACGGCCTGTGGCGGGATCAACCCGCCTGTCTTTGAGCAAGATGGGATCAAAGACCTTGTCTTTGCCATGCTCACGCCACACGCCGAAGTGGCGTGAAACAGACTCCCGCACCTGAATCCGTGCTTCCGGGTTTGCTGCAATGGCAAGCCCAATGGCTGTGGAGGCGTGGGGGAAAGGAGATACCTTCACCTTGCTCGCGTAGAGCTCCCGGAGAACACGCGCCACGGGCGGGAAAGAGACGGACCCGCCCACGAGGTAGACGGCAGCGAGGGTGCGCGGATCACTAGTATGGGCCCGGTTGTGCTCAAGGGTCCGTGACAGAGTCTGCACAGCCTCCAGGCTCTTTTGAATCAGAGGTCCACATCGCTCGTAGACGGCTGCTGTCTCCAGCACGACAGGGTCCATCCCTTGGAGAACGAAGCCAACATCGACGACCATTTTTTTGGTGTTAAAGTTGAGTCCCTCTTTCCGTTCCCGGCACTCCTCGAGAAGGCGCACCATATCACTCGAGTCAAGATCGCTGCTGGATAGGCCGATCTTCTCCAGCACGGCATTCAGGATGATCTCATCAAAATCATCTCCGCCAAGCCGCGCGATGCCCTCATGGGCAAGCACATCGTGGCCTTGTTCAGCGATTCCCACGACCGAGGTGTCAAAGGTCCCTCCTCCAAGGTCATAAACGACAATGTATTTCTTGAGGCTTTTTGGACCGAGGTTCCTCAGGTATCGGTGCAGAAATTCCACCGCCGCAGAAGAGGGCTCGTTCATCGCGCCCAATACGGTAAACCCGGCTCTTCTGAAAGCTTCGAAGGTAATATAGCGCTGGTTGCTGTTGGCATTGGCCGGGGTGGCGACCATGACTTCAATCTTGGACTTCTTATCGATACGAAGATTCCCATAGCCTATCACCATTCGCCGGACATGAGAGAGGAATGAGGTGACAAGGTCGAGCATGGAGATTGAGATCCCTGGGCCAAGATCCACGGGATCTTCGGGCCGCAAATGGCCGGCCAGCCGTTTGATGGAACGCAAAACCCGGACACCCGGCTCGTTGAAATGCTGAGCCGCTTCCCATCCGAAATAAAGATGCCCGTCTTTTGCCGCCACAAGAGAGGGAATATACTCCTTCAGTTCCCCTCTCCAGTTGAAGGTGCAGACGGGATAGTTTCCGTTCTCTTCCGCGGCTACAACCGTTCGGGTTGTGCCAAAATCAATGCCAAGTCTCATTGTTTCCTGATTTTCCTGTTACAGGAGGGTTTGGGTCACAGAAATACTGGCATGTCTCGGAGGAATTTTCAAGAGGAGGTTTACGAATTCGAAATCCGGAGTACCTGCCCGTGCGTAGCCGCTTCGGTGAAGTCAGGCGAAATCCGAAACATAGAAATTGGCGAATTCAGGAATTGCGAATTTTCAAGTTCTGAATACTCCAAATTCCGGAATTCCTAAATTCCCCAATCCCTAAATCTACAGGTACTTGGCATACTCAAGGAGGGCGCGGGTGGTTCGCAGATTGAAAGCAGGCTGAATGAGTTCATTGCCCGATTTCTGGAATGGAATGTAGACCAGGACAACACTCCTGGCTTTTATCTCCGTATCAGCGAGCACATGAAGCATCTTTGGGGGCTTGATGAAACTCGCCAGGTTCATTTTCAGGCTCTCTACAGCTTCTTTGATAGGCATGGTCACGGAAAGAACCTCGCCTTGCGGCAATTGCTCTATCCATTCCTTTGGGGGCTGAGAGAGAGTCAGATTCCGTGAAAAGAAAAGGAAATCCTGAGGTCGTATTTTGAATGCAGGAGTCCAGAAACGGAAAGGCCTCTCCTGCCAGCCATCCTGAACAACTTTTGCCATGTTGGCTGCTCTCACAAGATCGGCATA
>JAHECH010000380.1:3461-5184 GCA_024641835.1 Deltaproteobacteria bacterium | reverse complement strand
CATACTTTGCCTTGTAGTTCTTGTAAAAATTCTTGCCGACGTCGGTCGGCAGCTGATCCAGAGCCGGGCTAGCGAAGGTCACGTACAGTTTGCCGTTGAGGACCTCTGGGCTGACCGCTTTGGGAACGGCGTCGGAATACATCGCGTCGTCGGAGAGCAGTTTCATGCCCATCTTGAACAAGCCCAATGCGTCCATTTGCTGCGCGATCTGAGGACCGCCGGAATCCACCAGCCCGCCAAAGTAGACGAGGTCCGCGCCGGAGGCTTTGACCTTGGTGAGCAGGGCACGAAAGTCAATGTTCACAGACTCGATGCCATCGTGCGCAACGACTTGCAGCCCGATCTTCTTGGCGCTCTTCTCGAATACGTCGGCGATGCCCTTGCCGTACAGTTGGCGGTCGTCGAGGATGTAAACCTTCTTGAAGCCGAGGCATTTCGCCCACGCCGCACCGGACGCGCCCTGGAAATCATCCGCGCCGAACGTGCGGAAGTAGTTGACCTTGCCAGTCGGGCGGTAGATGCCCGGTTCGCCGGGGCCATAGCCGCTCTTGGTCAGGCCGGGGTAGCTGTTCGCGGGGGTGATCTGCGCCATGCCGGCCTCGTTGGTCAAGGGCATGGAGATCTTGGCGGCGCCGGAATTGTAGGTGCCAAAGTAGACCAGGGCTTGGTCGTCGGCAATGGCTTTTAGCGCGTTGTTCGCCTCGATGGTGCCGTCCCACGAGCCGGTGGTAGGCGAGGCATCATCCATGAAAACCAATTCGATTTTGTAGCCCGCAACCTGCCCGTTTACCTCATCCAGCGCCATCTTGGCGGCATTCAGCATGGCCTTGCCTTCAGGGATCATGGACCCCTGCATCGGCCAACTCTCGTAGATCTTGATGACCTTGCCTGCTGCCGCAGCCGGACGGGCCGCGGGAACAATGAACAGGCCGACTAAAACTACTAGCAAAATGATACGAAGCGTTTTCATTGCAAGACCCTCCTCCTGAAATGTTTGTGGAGATCTAAGCGTGCCGATATTCGATTTGGGAGCCGACCCCTTGCCTCGGTCAATACCCGTGGCACTGTCGCATCCTCGCGCAGTCCGGCCGAGGTCTTTCGATGGCTCAATCCCCCCTCTCGACGACTGGACGTACCTCTTTCAAGGCGTCCATGTCAAATGCCTCCCGCAGTCCGTTGGCCAATCGCTCGCCCAGCACGTCCAAGCGCGCAATCTCCTCTTTTGGTTCCCTCCGATCGTGCCGCTTGGGACTAAGAGGTGGACGTCGCTCACCTGCGGTGGGGTGATAGGAACTCGCTTCAAATGGCGGGGAGTATAGGAAGTTCGCCGTTGTGTGTCAAGGGCAAACTTGGCACAGCATGTTGAGGACTGAAGGATTGCCGTGGACGGGAATTTCAACCGCAACATCAAAACCGACCCAAACTTTAGATGCAAACACATGATGTCCGTCCTCAACTGCCTGCCCGATGAGGGATACGACAAGGCCCAGTTTCTGGAGAAAAGGAAGCCAAAGCTGGACGAGAGGTTCATCATCACCATCGATGAGAGGGACTTTGTGACCTACCCGGGATCGCTGGACCTAGGCCACCTGAAGGGAATCCTGAAGATCGAGGTGGAACCGGTTCAAATTCCCACGAAGGAAAACGGGCACTTCGCTGTGTGCAAGGCCATTGTCATTTCCAAGAACGGCGAGTCTTTTGTGGATGTGGGTGATGCGAATCC
>JAHECH010000380.1:0-3451 GCA_024641835.1 Deltaproteobacteria bacterium | reverse complement strand
GCTCAAGGGTGTCTAAACATCTTCTCAGGATGGCGAGCACAAGGGCTATAGCAAGGGCGTTGAGGAGTTTTACGAACATCGGGATGACCTGTCTGGAGGAGCTTGCGGATCTTGATGATGTGATTGGGAAAGGTCCAGCAAAGCCTATGGCCAAAACCACGAAAACCCCTTCAAAGAAAGCGCCTGAGCCTCCCAAAGCAAAGGAACAAACGGCCAGGAAAGAGGAGCCCAAGACTGAGATGAAGGAGAAACCTGGAAAGAAGGAAGAGATCAAGAAACCGGCCGGCAACACCGTTCTTCCCAAGATGTCGGAGGCACAGAAAAGGGCGGTCTACAATCTTTCCAGAAGGAGGGGAATCACTGTTGACTGTCTGGTACGACAAGCTCCCGGAAGATGACTTCAGGATTCCATCCATCGAGGAAGCTTTCACTTTCAGCATACCTGGAATCCCTTTACCCATCATTGGAGCAACCGACCTGGTCGAAGAGGACCCATCAGGAGCGATCATCATCACCGATTTCAAGACATCCGGCAAAGCGTACTCGTCGGATGAGGTAGACAAGAACCCCCAGATGACCATTTACCAGATGGCCTTTAAGAACAACGGCTACAGCGATAGGGAGATCCTCCTTAAATTCGATGCCTCATAAAGACCAAGACCCCCAAATTCGAGCAGTATTGGACCACACGGAGTGAGATCGATGAGCGACGCATGGTCAGGAAAATCAAGGAGGTGTTGGAAGGGATAACCAAAGGGGTATTTGTGCCCAATGACACGAGCTGGAAATGCAAGGGATGCGCTTCAATGAGAAATGTGGCCTTGAAGCTTCGGGGACATGGGAAGGCTGGAGAGCATTTCAATAAGGCCATTGAGGTGGCAGGAGACACTAGTCTTCTTGAGTTGAGGCTATACGGATTCTGAGTCGTGTTGGTTCCACTGTGATGATGGCTCCTGATTTAAGCTCCTCTTCATGAAGATCGATCACACGCAGGCAAGCAGAGGCCTTTTGTCTGGCGCCAAGATTGACCAGGCGGATGATTCCAGAATGCGGGGCCTTATGAACGATTGCCAGCTCTCCGAAGTCCTTGTCAAGTGTCACCAAGGCCCGTCTTTCACGGTGGGCTCTTTAAAGAATTTCGTCATCTCCAGGGTCTTCGGGCCAATCCCCAGCCCAGACGACATCATGGCCAGCAACCTCCAAAGCATTGACTGAGCCACCCCAAATACATGCATCCAGTAGGAGCTTCATGTACCGGTGTCCATCAGGAATGGTTCAACTCTTTCATGACTTACCAATCTGCGTGCATAGACCAGGCAGGCCTTTATATCATCCGTCTCAAGCCACGGATAACCAGCGAGGATCGTTTCTGGTGGATCTCCAGCAGCAAGCATGCCGAGGACGTGCTCAACCGCAAGCCGACGCCCCCGGATAATCGGTTTCCCACCGAAGATCTTGGGATTCACAGTGATTCTTTCGAGAAGCTTATTCTCATCCATAACTTGCCTCCCCACTCCTGAAGCGTTGGTCCCTTCCTGATCTAATTATTACTTTATTCCACTCTCCTCTTCAAATCAAGCATACTGGCGACCCAGATCATCGATATTGACAGGCTCCAACACAATCCGAGAACAGAACTCCGAACTCTGCGTGCAACACTCGACGCCATACCCTGCGAACCACAAAGATCTCGCAATGGCCCGGGTCTCAGCCAATTCCAGTATGGCGGGATCAATGGAGTGATCCCTATCGACACTTGACATCCCAAGACCCGGGAAATTCCCCTTCATGGTCGTGGTGATAGCCCTGACCACTGCAAGATTCTCATCGTATTTGATGATCTCCGTGGTGATGGAGAGTTGCTCATTCTCCTCATGAGCGAGCCTGAGCCTTCCCCCGATCTTGGGGAAGATGTTCTTCACGAATTTCCCATCCCGTAGTTGCTCAAGGATGGTAATCTCCTCGTCCCTGAACTGATTGCCGTTCGCTTGATTTGCCATGGTGTTTCTCCTTTCTTTCTTGTTGCGCTTCGGGTCACCCCGAAACGAAAAAAGCTCAGTCGGAATTGACCGGCTGAGCTGGGTTGTGTTTTATGGCGGCAAAAAAGACCGCCTGCCTCATCCGCCTAAGTGGTGCGTCTCACCTCCTTTCGTGATGGTTGAAGTCCTTGTGGCATTGAATATTCTAGGCGCTGGAGCAAGGGTCGCTGAGTTTGCGTAATGCAGGGAAATGCTGTGGTCAGAGTGAATTGTCGGGTCTATACTGTCAGGGGGAAAGGAGCGATTGGCTACATTTGGTAATCGCAACCTGTCATTACCCCTCTTTCTCGATACCTACGCGGCCAGGAAGTCAGAACTCTCAGCGAATTGGAATTTCTTGACAATTGGGCCAATAATTTAAAAGTATCTAATCTGTGCGTGATTAAGAAAAGGGCTTTGAGCACAGATAATCTATCCATCATTTCCCGGCTATGTCTTTAACCTTTCAGCGACCAGAGACGGGTAACCTTTTATGGATCCATCCGCAGACGATCACGGCCGAGAGCCTGGCACGCCCGATGCCGCGCGTGTGTCGCTCAGGGGGTACTATTGGAAAAACATTGTCGCCACCCTCATCAGTCAGATAGTGGTTGGTGTACTCGACCTCTCTACCCCCATGCACTTCATTACAACCCATTTCCCCGTGTTTGCACAAGCCGGGAAGCCGACATTCACTCTTTTTGGGCTTCAGCGTTCATCACCGGTGATGGTAGGGATCCTTGTGCCCCTTGTCCTCATCATTTTCCTGATTCTTCGGCCCGTTTCACAATGTGTCCGAATGTGGAGGAAAGAGGAAGAACCCTCCGAACACCTCCTGGACAGGGCACGCCGTCGCCTTCTCAACGTGCCCTTTCTCATTATTCCCACCCATCTGTTCTTGTGGATAACCCTGCCCGCGTTCTTCTTCGGTTACGGTTACCTCACTGGAAATATTGACGCTCACTCGGCACTCGTGCTCTGGATAAGAACGGGCATGATCGGCTTCATCGCTTCAGCTTTCGCGTTTTTCTCCACTGAAACCCACGCTCGAGATACACTTATCCCTCTCTTCTTTCCACGAGGTAGGCTCGGTGAGCAGAAGGGCGCTGCGCGTCTGCTTATCAGCAGGAGAATACGCGCGGTGTACCGCCTCTCGGGTCTCATTCCATTGGCCGTCCTCGTGGTCACCCTTGTCACGCTGGCTTGGGAGGTGCATCAGTTCGGCATCGACGTCGATACTTTTGCATCGGGTGTCGTGCGATTCAGCTTGGTCCTCTCTCTGATTTTTTTTGTGTTTGCGGGTGTGCTGAACAGGCTGGTGAGCAGGTCCATTGTTGATCCGCTGGAAGACATGCTGCGGGCAATGAAGAGGGTGCATGCGGGAGATTACGATACTCGCGTGCGGGTAGTGACCAACGATGAAATCGGTACCC
>JAHECH010000379.1 GCA_024641835.1 Deltaproteobacteria bacterium | reverse complement strand
TCGTGGGGGTCTCTTTCAAAATGAGGAAACGAAGAGAGACTGGGAATGACTATGCAAAAAGGGGGCAGCGAAGGCGGGCGGCGAGGTTTCATCAGTCATTCCCATGCACGGATTTGGATGGCTATTCCCGGGAAGCCCTCCGCCCGCCTCAACCATCACCTAAAGCTGGTCACCAGGCAGCGTTTCCTTCGTTTCTCTATTTTGAAAGAGACCCCCGCGGCCCCTCAGGCGTTTCCAGTACCCATGTGTCCAGTAAAAAATGTGGGACAAGGTCAGCCCTATGTGGAGACTGCGTCGGAATTGCTCCATGGGAGCTGTTTGTCATTTCGCTCCCTGCGGAGGTGGGGGGAGAAATCTTCATTCATCAGAATGTATGGGATGCCACACCAAACGAAAGAGGAACTTCCTTTGTTACAAAAGCTCTTGAAATAGTTGAGGATTATGGGGGATTGAACGGCTCAAAAAAAACTGGATATCCTGTAACACTATGCTTATAATGCGTGCGTCATTTTCTTCCCTGGCGGGAAGAGGTCGCGAAGGAGGGAAATGAAATCCTGTTGCGCCCATAGCTCAGTTGGATAGAGCGACGGACTACGAATCCGTAGGTCGGGTGTTCGAGCCACCCTGGGCGCACCTGTAAATTCAGTTAGCTAGCCTTCCGGAACGTCTTCTTTCGCTTCCGGATGTGACTGTTTGGTGACCCTTCATAGAATCTTCTTGAGTCTGTTTTATTCTCCTTTCAAAGGGCACATGAAGGCCTCTCATTCTGTGTCCGGTCTGTCTTCGAAAACTTCATTTCAGTACCGGGGTTGATGTGGTTGAGAGATATCACAGGCTTCTTGCGTTTTATGACGAGTTCGGCTTTACTCAGGAAGCCGGGCGGCTATCAGGCAGACTGGAAACCATCTTGGGACACGAGGAAGTGCACTAACAAGGGATGGCAGAATGAAGAAAGGCTGTTACAACCCTGTGGAGAGAGCCGCAGACATAGAGACGGTAGTCTGCAGAGGCGGCCTCAGAAAATACTACCGCTTCAGGCCAGCTAGGTTCTACGGCGGCATTGCAACCGGTGATTGCCTCGGCTGCTGCCTTCGTTGCCTCTTTTGCTGGTCATGGGATAATGTGATCAGGGCTGACCAGCGTGGCGTGTTTCATTCTCCAGAACAGGTATAAGGCTTGAGGCAAGCTTTCTGAACTCAATGGATTGTATAAAACCGTCGCTGGCAGCAGCACGATCCATGACGCCTAACCTTCAGCTGTACGGTAATCGGAAGATATTAAATTTCCCACTTGACTTTGCACCCTGACTTGATTATTCTTATATCAAAGGGACTAAGCAGAGGTGTTCAAACCACACAGTGCTGCGAAGCTTTCCTGCCTTACAAACAGCAAGCCGACAATTCAGTGAAGCTTGAGATGTAGTTGAGGGTCAGAAAGAGAGAAACCCTTCCCGTTTTGTCATTAGACAAATTCTAAGAATCTATCGATCCCGTTAGGGACAGCCGCCCCGTTTGCACGGGGTCAGAACAGGGAGAAAGAAAACCATGAACGGAGCAAGAGAATTGTACACACTCAAAGAGGGCAGAGCGATTCTGAAGGAGTACGTCATCCCTGCTACCAACAGACACCTTTTTGAGGTGAAAGATCAAGATCAAGTCCTGTACCAAGGAGAATCCTACCGACACGCCAGATCCCTCTACCAGGAACTATGTCAGGGATAATAGAGCATTTGCTGCCGTGGGGTCATCTTGTCTGTTTAATCGGGCCAAAAAGCTGCTATTTTCTACGTCCAAGGTCTCAACTGTATCATCTCCGGCCTTTCTGATCGAAGGCAATTCGTCGTGGGTGACTCGCCTCTTCAGAGCCTCGACTTCAGGTTTTCCTCGATTATAGGACCAAGCTGCAAAGCCCCGGTTCATTCACTGCTGTGTTCTTTGAAGGGGGTTACTCCTATTGCCGTGCACTCGTAACCATCTCAGGGACCAGGGCCACAATATTGTGGCGCCATCCCGCAGTAACCTCTGGTGCTTTCAGGTGAGGATGGTGTCACACATCCCGATAAGAACAACATCGCTGCGACAAACACAACAATCATATATTTTCTCATCATACAATCACCTCTGAAAGATCATTATGGTATCGCTCTTAATTAGATTTCTTTCTTGATCCTTCGTAACTAATTTTAACCATTCTCGGAGCCTGGTCAATCACGAGGTACAGGCATGCCCTCATCCAGGGCCTTCTTCCCGGTCAAGCACGAGATCTTCTCACAGCCTTGGGAAAAGTCTTCCAACGATTCAGACTGGCTCGGAAAAGGTTGAAAAAACCTGGCTGGATCGATATGCTGTCTAAACATGTGGAGGTTGTGGGAGCTTGATGCAAACAGGTTTTCCCAGGTTGAAATGAAATTGAATCTGCAACTCTTTCTGCTCATCGCTTTTTTTACTCTGATCCGGCTTCTTGTAGCTCCTTTTTTCGGCCTGGGGGTAGATGAAGCCCACTACCTTCTGTATGGCGTCCACCTTGACTGGAGCTATGTGGATCATCCGCCTCTCGTCGGGTGGATTCATGCGCTCTTGTATTATCTTTTCGGTACCAATGAATTCCTTGTCAGACTCCCTGCAATCATCCTATCCGCTCTTGTTTCTTACCTGACCTATCGATTTACGATGGAGTTCTCACGCTCGGAAAAGATCTCCCTCCTTGCCGTTCTCGCGATCAATAGCTCCTTCTTGTTGAATGGCCTGGACCTCATGCTTTTGCCTGATTCCATTCTTCTTGCCCTCGTTTTACTGCTTATCTTCGTGGTTAAGAAAATGGAGGAGAGCCCGCAGCCAAAATACTTTATCTATCTGGGCCTTGTCCTCGGGTTCGCCGGATTGGCCAAGTACACCGCTGCTCTGCTTGTGCCACCACTGTTGATCTATTTCCTTATAAAGAAGAGGTATGACCTTATCTTCTCCAAACATATGTTTGCCGGAGTCTTCATTGCTCTTTTTTTGGTCACCCCTGTCTTTTATTGGAATTTTCAACATGATTGGATAAGTTTTCGCTACCAGGGAAGGCACGTTTTTGGCTCCCCGTCAATCAAACTCGAAACCCTCCTCACCTCCCTGGCAGCCCAGGCGGGATTCTACAGCCCTTTTCTTTTCGCGATCGCTTTTTACGGCTTTTACAAGAGCTTTCGAGAGAGAAATGATTTTTTTCTACTCTCCGTGCTTTTGGGGGGAACCCTTTTGGCTTTTTGCCTCTATTCGTCGCTTTATGACGTCGCCCTTCCCCACTGGTCGAGTGCCTTTTATCTTCTCTTTATTCCCATCGGCGTCTATTTCATGAGCTTGGATCAAGGGAAGGTCAAAAGATATATCCGCAATCTTTCCATAGGAATTAGCCTGATCATCACCCTTGCTCTGTACGTTGAGCTCGCCGGGAAATGGTTTAGCTTCCCTGATTTCCAGTCCCCCTTTCGGGACATCTACGGTTGGCCATTCATTGCCCGCGAGGCCGATGCGGTTCTCAAAGAAAATCCCAACCCAAAAAAAGCATTGGCAGTGACGGAGTGGACCCTGGCGAGTCGAATGATCTACTATTCGCTCCCCTATCACGACGAAGTATTCGTGATCGATCGCCGAAAAGACCAGTTCAATTTCTGGCAGAAAGGTTCCCCCATAGGCTATGATCTGCTTTTCGTGCATTCCAGGTTTTCGAGCGAAGAGATTTTGAATGAATTCCGGTGTGCGGAGAAAGATGAGGCCAAGAGAATCGATATTGTTCTAAATCAATCCAAGGTGGATCAGATTGATTACATCTGGTGCAAGAATTTCCGTGGAGCCAGGAATGACCAGCGCTAGACCTAAAATGATCATCTCCTCTTCAGCCGTATTCGCGTTCATAGTCATAAGCTACTTCTTCATCGATATTCCTCTCGCTCGATTTTGCAAGGGATTCGATCCAAGCATTCGAAATGTTTTCGGGACCATCACGGAATTGGGGATCTCAACGTGGTACCTTATAGGCTCTTTTGCCCTTTTCGCCATCTTCACTTTCATTCGCCCTCATAGGCGGTACGCCTATATGGGCCTCTTCATATTTGCATCCATAGCTGTTTCCGGGCTCCTCACCGATATCATCAAGGTGATCTTCGCCCGCTACCGGCCCGAGATGTTGTTTGAGAAAGGGCTTTACGGCCTCAGGTTTTTCGATTACGGTAATACGATTACTTCCTTTCCATCCGGACACGCTGCCACAGCCTTTTCTCTCGCATTCGTTCTGTCTCACTTCTTTCCTAAGTTTCGGGTCCCTCTTTTCATTTTTGCGGTGGTCGTGGCGGCGAGTCGCGTGATCATCACGGCTCATTACATCAGTGACGCTGTGGCCGGCGCCTGGCTCGCCATGGTGTGCGTCTTTTTTCTGAAAAAGGCTCTCGCGTCCATGGAGCGAAAAGCCTCTTCAATGCCTGATAACCAATGAAGAAAGTCACATCCGCCTGCGCTGAACGCATCAGCTCCATCTCCAACATATCAGGTCCTCCGGAGTTTCGGGCAGCCTCGGCATAGGGCCGCGAGCTGGCCAGTGTGAAAGGATCGGCGGAACGTCCGATAGGCTTTCTGCCGCCAGATATGAATGATCGATTGCTCATCGATATTTCCGAAAATCATTCGTTCGTATAAATGCTTTTCTCCAGCTAAGACGTACGATGCGTGGTGAGCTTCGAGATTTGTATATGCGCACGGAGTCACCGAACCATCTGAAGCGAGACAGAGGGCCCTGAGAACATTCTCGGTGCATACGCCTCCTTCGTAAACGATGGATTCAAGAGGGTGATGAATTGTCAGCCCCTGTCTCTCACCCTCTTCTTTCACCGCTCGCAGGAGTGATCGCAATTCATCGTGTTCAGAGCCTGTGGCAGGAGCAATGACCTCCTCCTGCAGTTCGTCAGAAGGCACGAAGTCCAAAAAAGAAATAACCACATCATTCACCCCTGAGCCTTCAAGGAGGCGAGGCAGGCTTCTCAAGACCTCAATCCCTGACCTCAAAAGCATGTAAGCCACGTGAATAGCAGGCTTTGTTGTTCCCTGTTTTTCTTTCTCCCTCCTTAGGGACCTGATCGCTGCCTGGACCTTGGTGAGGCTTGTTCCTTTTCTTATCCTGTCATTTTCCTCGTCTGTTCCGGCGAGGGAAAAG
>JAHECH010000378.1 GCA_024641835.1 Deltaproteobacteria bacterium | reverse complement strand
GGAGTCTCTTTCAAAATAGAGAAACGAAGGCAACGCTGCCCGGTGATCAGCTTTAGGTTGTGGGTGAGGCCCCGCAGGGGCGGGGTGAGGCGGGCGGAGGGCTTCCCGGGAATGGCCATGCAAGGCCAAATATGGGAGTGACTGATGAAACCGCGCCGCCCGCCTTCGCTGCCCCCTTTTAGCATAGTCTTTCCCGGTCTATCTTCGTTTCCTCATTTTGAAAGAGACTCCCACGGTTCCCAATGCGCATGACATGTGTCAAGCGGGAGATGTGGGACACACTCAGTTTAGCGAAGGGGAAAATCGAGGAAGCGCAGAGGAGAACGAAATGGAGATCGAGCAGATCAAGGTTGGATTCATGGCTGTTTTCTGTTACCTGGTTGCCTCCCCTGGAACGAAAGAAGCTCTGTTCATAGATCCTGCGGGGAATGAAGAGGAACTCGTACAGCGAATTGAGAAGAGAGGTCTCAGGCTGAGATATATCGTGAACACCCACGGGCATGGGGATCATACGTGCGGAAACAAGACCGTGAAAGCCCTCACAGGAGCAAAAATCTTGATGCATGAACTGGATGCCCGTATTTCCAATTCACCTCAAGGCCAGGCCATGAGCAGAGCTTGGGGTTTCGAGCCTTCCCCGCCCGCTGATGTCACGGTGAAGCACGGGGATTTCATAACAGTGGGAGATGTTTCTCTGGAGGTGATTCACACACCCGGACACAGCCCCGGCGGAATATGTCTTTTATCTGATGGGAACCTGTTTACCGGGGATACGCTTTTTGTGGGCGGAATTGGCCGGACCGACCTTCCCGGCTCATCCGCCTCTCAGTTCATGAGATCGATCAAGGAGAGGCTTCTCACCCTGCCTGACGAAACCGTGGTCTGGCCTGGGCATGACTATGGGGAAAGACCTCGATCGACTATCGGCTATGAGAAAGCGACGAATCCATGGTTGCAGTGAGAAGGAGACAGGTGCATGGCGCAAGGGAAGTGCAAAAGATAAGGATGTCAGGAAAGGGATGTAAAGGAGGATAAGGCACATGATCTTTTCCTATGTCCACGGCATGATGTCTAAGCCATTACAACTACAAGCAACAGGCTCACGCCACCTTCCAGGGGCTCATTTTGGAGCAGGTCTTTTATTCACCCTGATTTTCCTCTTTGGAATCGCACAGGTGTTTGTCCATGTGTCTAGGGCAGCGGCAGCGTCCCCCTTTACGTTTCAAACGGTCATTGATGAGGCAAAAGAGCTCTCCAAAGCACCGTTTAAGAGCCCAAAAGGAGAAGTGCCGGACTCTCTCCTAAAAATCACCTACGATGAGTGGCGGGACATCCGTTTCAAACCGGAAAAAGCTTTGTGGCGTCAGGAGAAGCTCCCTTTTACTGTCCAGTTCTTCCATCCAGGGCTCTACTTTGATCGCACCGTCAGCATCAACATTGTCGACCCCGACGGAACCGTCCGTCCAGTGCGTTTTTCCACCGATCTCTTCGACTACAAAAGGGAAAAGGTCAAGTCCCTCGTGCCCGAAAATCTGGGGTTTGCCGGTTTCCGCATCCACTCTTTTATCAACACAAAAGACTATCAGGACGAGGTGGTTGTGTTCCTGGGCGCGACCTATTTCCGGGCGGTCGGCCGCCACATGAATTACGGCCTCTCGGCCAGAGCGCTTGCCATTAACACCTGGCTTCCAGGGGGTGAGGAGTTCCCCTTTTTCAGAAAGTTCTGGATTTACCTCCCCACTTCCGACGCCAAGGATATCACCCTCTGCGCGCTTCTCGACAGCCCGAGCCTCGCCGGGGCCTATCAATTCTCGGTCATCCCGGGAAAGGAGACTGTGATGGAAGTGAAGAGCGCGATCTATCTCAGGAAGAGGGTTGAAAAGCTAGGGATAGCGCCCATGACGAGCATGTTCTTCTACGGGGAGAACACTTCCGTGAGACCCGTTGATGACTTCCGGCCTGAGATCCATGACTCGGACGGTCTCATGATTAACACCGGTTATGGAGAATGGGTATGGAGGCCTTTGGTGAATCCGAAAAGCCTTCTGGACACTTCCTTTCAAATGTCCAACCCAAAGGGGTTCGGCCTTTGCCAGAGGGATCAGAATTTCGAGCACTACCAGGACCTGGAGGGCAACTATGAAAACCGGCCCAGCCTCTGGATCAGCCCTGTAGGGAACTGGGGAGAGGGCCGGGTGGAACTGATCCAGGTCCCCACGGACAAAGAGATTGATGACAACGTAGTTGCCTTTTGGGTGCCCTCGACGCTTCCCGAAATAGGGGAACCCCTCGTTTTTGACTACCGGATGAGCTGGCACTATTTCTCAGACGGTGGCCGTCCCCCCGCAGGAATGGTGGTAGCCACCTATACGGCCAAGGGCAAGGCAGAGGGGACCAGGAAATTTGTGGTCGATTTCCAGGGCGGCCAGTTGGGGACCCTTGCACCCGATGCTCCTCTGGAAGGCATTGTGACGGTAGGCCCGAATGCCAAGGTGGTGGAGCAACAGCTCTACAAGAACAGGTTCACGGGCGGTTGGCGCCTTGTCTTCCAGATCACCATGGAGAACGAAGGAGAGAAAGAAAAGCAGAATGTCCATGAGCCGTTGGAGCTTAGGGCTTTTCTGAGACTCAAGGAGAACATCCTCTCCGAAACCTGGAGTTATGTCTATCAACCTTGACGGCTTCGTAAAAAGTCCATCTGCGGCGTTGCGCTTCATCCTCGCCCTGTTGAATTCTCGCTGCGTGAGACGGCGAAGCCGATTCAACAGGGTGAATCATTGCGGCGTACTTCTATGTACGCCTCATTTCTCAAGATTCGCGCGCCCTGCATCTGGAGCTTTTTACTGTGCCGTCCACATTGGCGACTTTTTGCGAAGTCATCAACCCTAAAAGATGTATATGGAATGGAAGAAGAGCGCAGTTCCAAGTGAAAGCCTGCTCATGGATGTTGCCCTCTATGGGACGGGCACGCTCGCCATCGCCGCGTGCGGGGTTGCTGCATACCAGGGTGGAGGATGGTTGAGCGTTCTCCTCGCAGGCTCACTCGGCCTGCTGAGTGGGGGGCTTCTCAAATACCTGTTTATGGGGCGCCCTCTCACCTTCTCCGAGGCGCTCCAGGACATCCTGATCCCGGCTCTCTTGGCTGCCTCAGGGAAGGCAGGAATCCAGATCTGGCAGATCCCTGGGGCTTGGAATGACCTTTTCGTTCTGACGGAGCTTGGCTCTGCGCTCGCCTGCGTCATCTACCTTTCAGCCCTCCTCTACGGTCTTTCCGCGAACAGAGAACATATGAAGCCCCTGGCAGGAGGAGCGTTCCTGCTTGTGCCCTATCTGTTTAACGGCCTGCTCCTTCTAGGCGCGCCCCGCTTACTCGAGCGAATTGGCGGGGCGGTGATTCCCGTCGTAAGAGTTCAAGCTGGGATTTCCCATGTGCTCGGAAGGATCGTCGTCCTCGGGCTGTTCAACGAAGCAGTCGCCGGCGGCATAAGCTTGCTCATTGCGCGTCGGTGGATCAGGGAGGGCAGGGCTCATGCGCTTCTCCTGGGAAGCGCAGCAGCCGCATCCCTCACCCCCATAGTCGCGACCTGGGGATCCGGAGCTGCACTGGCCCGTCTGCCAGGGATCATCGGGATTCCGACAGCCCTCTCCGCTACCATGCTCTCTCAGGCCGGGCTTTGGTCCCAGACCTTCCTTATCACAGGCATGTTCATGGATGCCTTCCACGCCAGAAAGCCCACATGGTACTGGTGCGCGGAGTACTACCGCTCCGGGGCTGCTAAAGGCGCGGTGTACAGCCTCGTTTTCATGTCCATCGTTCATGGCGTCGCCATCGTCGTAGCGCTCAGAGGCGCTGCGTCCTACATTGCGAGTCATTTTTTCCTAGCTTCTCTTATCGGCTGCGCCGCGGTCTTCCCGCTTGTCAAGACGATCGTAGAGACCTTTGACGGAAGCGAGAGATTCTTCCGAAGAGTGGGGCGAAATTATCAGGATCCCATCCATTATCTCCGGGGCGCCACGCTCGGCGCTTTTGCCGGTTTTGGATTGGCGAATGGGTTGCCGGGACAGGATAGCTCTGAGCGGTTCTTATTCGGTGTTGCAGCAGGTGCAGTCGGGTACGCAGGTGTTGATCTTCTCTGGGATGCCATTGAGATGACAAGGGGGAAGAGGCTTCGGTTCCAGTCGTGGCGGGTTTATGCCTTGGCCGCGGCGCTTGGCGGCGGAGCGGGCGGAGCCCTTGCATGGTATTTCGACGTAGCGCAGATCGCTGTGATAGAAGCGAAGTTCTTTAAGTACGCGGCCCTTTATTATCCCGATGTGGGTAAGCCCGTGGAGGAGTATGTCATCTATCCTCTCTGCAGCAAATGGGGCGCCATGAACCTGGGTAACACGGAAGGCGGCGTCAAGCTTCTTTACAACGAAGCCCTCTCCGGGGTGATCAACTGGTCCCTTGCAGCGCCCCTCTTTAGCGTTAACCTCATCGTCCTCACCGCTCTTCTCCAGCGGAGCACTGCGCCACTGAAAGAACTCTTCACCAGGAAGGGAGTGGTCGGCCTGGTCGAGCAGGCGGTGCGCGTTTTACGATGGGGCCTCTGGATGGCACCCATCATTTATTCATTCCTCCGGATGTCGCCTGATCCCACCTGGTACAATCAGGACGGCGCTATTCGAACCCTGGTGGTCACTTTGAAATCATGGACTCTCGATGCCCACGGATTTCGCTCCTTCAGCCTGAATCTCTTTCTGAGTATGCTGGTTTATGACTGGTTCCGTATCCTTATCTGGCTGGACCATATGGGCCTCAGGGTGGCCACCTTGGTGAACCTCTCCTTCGTGGGCGCGGACCTTCTCGACGAGAAAGCGGCCAAAGCCATAGGCTATTCTGCCAGGACCCGGTGCATCCCAGAGGGGCTGAGGCGCTTTGGGACATGGGCGCCGCTCCTCATCCCCTTCTACCTGCCGAGGGGCGCGGAGTGGGACTATGTCTGGAGCCGCTCAGAGGTTCTGAGCAAGAACCTGATGCAGAGCTTCTGGCCTTCGATCATTTACGTGGTGGGAGGTTTTCTCATGGTTGCGTTCCTTGTGCCGGTTGTCTCTCGCATGAGGCGAGCCGGCCCCATGAGATGGCGAGGGCTTTCAGGCGGGGCCAGGGCCGCGCCCGTAGAGGTTCCGCATGAAGAGAAGGGATACGTCATCGCCAACGGC
>JAHECH010000377.1 GCA_024641835.1 Deltaproteobacteria bacterium | reverse complement strand
CGTGCTTTGACACACGGGGTCTGTGATGGGGCCATGGGGGTCTCTTTCCCGGCCTTTCTTCGTTTCTCTATTTTGAAAGAGACCCCCATGACCCCTTAGATATCAGCAATGCCTCAGGGTAACCGAATTTATGAACCGATGTACTTAGCCTTGATCATACGGAGGGAGACTTTCTTTGTCAATTTCGCGAAATCTGCCTTGGTGAGGCTCCGGTTGCCCTTCGCTTTTGAAAATAGACGCCAACGTCCCCGTAAAATGGTAAAATTGTTCTTTGACAGGGATGGGGATGGTCAATTTCTGAAGGAATTGAATGGGTAGGCATATGGGGTTGAATCAATCTGAAAGACCTTTGGGATGGCCTTTGCTACAATAGAGCGGCGATGTGCGTGGAAAATCAGGATAAAATAACTTTAGATCTGCGCGGAATTCGGAGGCAATTATGAATTGCAAGAAGGGGACAGAAGTGCGTCAGCAGCGAATATCCAAAATCATACAGTTCATGAAAAAAGATATCTGGAATATCCGCCAAAAAGATCTCGCTCCTCCCAAGTCTTTCCTCTTCAAGACCTTGAAAGTGGTCACCCTTTCCGTCCGCGGGGTTGCAAAGGACCGAATCACCTTGCAGGCATCCGCGCTTACCTTCTACTCTCTTCTCTCCATCGTACCCGTGCTCGCCATGGCATTCGGCATTGCCAAAGGATTTGGCGTTGAGAAGGGTCTTGAAAAGATGCTTATGAATGCTCTTGAAGGACAGGAGCAGGTGGCGTTGCGGGTAATGGAGTTTGCGAGGGGACTTCTTGCGAGCGTAAAGGGCGGTCTTGTGGCGGGGGCGGGGCTTCTGATCCTCTTTTACACTGTCATCAAGATCCTCTCCCATATCGAAAAAGCCTTCAATGATATCTGGGGGATCAAAAAGGGGAGAACCGTCGGACGACAGGTCACGGACTACCTTTCAGTCCTTCTGATAGGGACTGTGCTTTTCATCATGTCAAGCAGCGCCACCGTGCTTATTACCGGTGGGATAACTCTGGCGCTGAAAAAGTTTGCCTTTCTTCACTTTTTGAGCCCAGGTGTTTCCATGGTGTTTCAGCTCCTGCCCGTTATCGCTCTCTGGGTTTTGTTTTCATTCATATACATGTTTATGCCCAACACTAGAGTAGATCTGAAATCAGGGGTGTTGGCCGGTATGATCGCAGGAACCATCTATTACGTTTTTCAATGGGGCTACATCAGCTTGCAGATTGGTATCGTGAAACAGAATGCCATCTACGGGAGCTTTGCCGCTCTGCCTCTCTTCTTCACCTGGCTCCAGTTCAGTTGGATGATTGTCCTTTTTGGTGCGGAAGTCGCCTTTGCACACCAGAACGTGGAAATGTTCGAATTTGAGGAAGAATGCCTTGGAGTGAGCCACAACTTCAAGCGGCTCCTTTCTCTGAGGGTTGCCCAGTTCGTCATCAGGCGCTTTACACAAGGGGAAAAAGCATGGAGCAATGAGCAGATTTCCCATGAACTGGAAATTCCCATACGGCTGGTAAACCAGATTCTCTATGAGCTCGTTACATGCGGCATTCTTTCAGAAGTCATGGTGGAACAGGAAAAGTGCACCGCTTATGAGCCAGCCCGGGATCCAGATACCCTTACCATCAAGTCAGTGATTGAAGCCTTGGAGAGGAGAGGGAGTGACAGCATCCCTGTGGCTCAATCCCAGGAGTTGGACAGATTGATCGAGAGCCTGAAGGAGTTCAGCGATCTGACGGATAAGTCGCAGAAAAACCGGCTCCTGAAAGATATACAGTCCTAGCAGGAATCTGTAACGACGAGCAGAGCCTGAAACTTATGCGCAGAGGAGGGCTTCGTCCTTCAGTTCCGCTCCGAACCTCCTCACCACCTCCTCTACCGTGAGAGCAGCCTTCTCTTTTCCTTCGATATCGAATTGAACCCTTCCCCCATGGAGCATGATCATGCGGTTTCCGTACCGAATGGCCTGGTGCATGTTGTGGGTCACCATGATGGTGGTAAGATGATTTTCCCTCACGATCCTCTCGGTTAGATCGATGACGCGTCCTGCCGTCATGGGATCCAGAGCTGCAGTATGCTCGTCGAGAAGGAGTAATTTAGGGAGGGAGAGAGTAGCCATGAGGAGTGTCAGGGACTGACGCTGGCCGCCGGAAAGAAGGCTCACTGAATCCCTGAGTCGGTTCTCCAGCCCCAGCTCAAGCATTCTGAGGCTCTCTCTGTAGAGCGCTCTCCGTGCTTTTGTCACACCCCAGCGGAGCCCTCTCGATTTGCCGCGCAAATCCGCCATGGCCAGGTTTTCCTCTATGCTCATGGAAGAGGCCGTTCCCATGAGAGGGTTTTGGAAAATCCTCCCCAGGTACCTGGCGCGCCTATGCTCAGGTAGGTGGGTGACGGGAGTAGTATCGATGATGATTTCACCTTCGTCCGCTGCATAGGTGCCTGCGATAAGGTTGAGTAGGGTCGTCTTGCCTGCGCCATTGCTGCCGATGACGGTGACGAAATCGCCATCGTTGATTTGCAAAGTGATCCCGTTGATCGCCACTTTTTCATCGACCGTTCCTTTTTTGAAGACCTTTTTTAGTCCTTGAACGCGAACCATAGTTGGGAAATTCGAATTTTCAAAACCAAAAGCTTAACATCAAATGCAATCACGAAAACACGAAAACTGGAAAGCACGAAAAAACATCAGGTATATAATCACTTCTTCGTGTTTTCGTCCTTTCGCGCTTTCGTGGTGAGAAGTTTTCGGTTTTTCCTTCTTTCGCCTTGCACCTTGTACCTTGAACCGTGCACCGTTTTCACACTCCTCTCAAATGAAGCTTTCCTTCCTTTTCCTTCCTGAGCGTGGGGACGCCCAGAGCCAGGATGACCATCACCCCGGTGGCAAGCTTCAGATCTGTGGGGGCCAGGCCAAGCCTGAGACCGACGGATATGATCAGTTTATAAATGATGGATCCCACCAAAGCTGCCAGGGTCATTCTTGCCACGCTCTGCTTTCCCACGATGGCCTCGCCAATGATGATGGATGCAAGGCCAGCGACGATCATACCGATGCCCATACCCACATCAGAGAAACCCTGATCCTGGGCAACAAGGGCGCCGCAGAGAGCGATCATGGCATTGGAAATGCCAAGACCCAGCACCGTCATATTATCTGTGTTCACCCCAAGAGAGCGAATCATCTGATCGTTGTCGCCCGTGGCGCGCATGGCAAAGCCGATCTGGGTGTGAAGAAACATATCTGAGAGAAGCTTGATGCCGAACGACACGACCAAGAAGAAGGCGATGATCGGGATAAAGCGGTTGACCTCAAGATTTTCCAGGGGGGTGAGGAAAGTCTGAACTGTGAGGAGCTGTATATTGGATCTTCCCATGATGCGGAGATTCACGGAATACAAACTAGTCATCATCAGAATTCCAGCCAGGAGACTGTTGATCTTGAGCCTGGTGTTGAGAAGTCCTGTACAGCAGCCTGCAACAAACCCTGCGGCAGTGGCTGCAATAATCCCGGAGATGGGAGCGGCGCCCTCCATGATCAGGCGTGCAACGACCGCCGCCCCAAGAGTAAAACTGCCGTCAACGGTGAGGTCCGGAAAAGCAAGAATGCGAAAGCTGATGACGATGCCCAGGGCGACAAGGCTATACGCCAAGCCCTGCTCCAGGGAGACAGGTATGGTGAAAAGAAACCCACTGAGTACCATGTAAAGACCGCCAGGTTGAGGGGAGAAAGCCTCCTCCCCTCAACATCGCTGGAATATCCTTATTATTTTATTTCTTTTCCATTCACATCCCAAAGCCTGTCCGGTTTTTCAGGCAATTTTGCGGGCAGCTTGAGGCCCTGGAGCTTCGCATGCTGCTCGTTGATCCAGAGGCTGTACCCTGCGGCCAATCCTGCAGGAATCTCACCCGGCTTTTTTCCTTTGAGGATCAGGGCCGCCTTTTTCCCGGCCGTATAACCCACCTTGAAGTAGTCAAGACCGTAAGCGGCGATCGCGCCCCTGGGAACGCTATCCACATCTCCCACGAAAAGAGGAATTTTGTTCTCATCGCAGACCTTGACGATAGATTCAAATGCGGAAACAGAGGTATTGTCAGACGTGATGTGGATGGCGTCTACACGGCCTACCAAGCTCTGGGCAGCCTGCATGACTTCCGCGCTCGTCGAGACGTGAGCTTCGATCAGTTTTCCGCCCATCTTCTCGACAGCTTCCTTCATCTCTTTGATATGGAACGTCACATTGACATCTCCGGGATTGTAAATGGTTCCCCATCGCTTGGCTTTGGGCATCAGCTTCTCGTACATCTTGCACTGAAGGGTAACGGGCCACCTGTCGCTGACGCCGGTAATATGGGTACCGGTCTTTCCCATTTTCGGGATAATCCCGGTCGCCACAGGGTCAGTGACAGAAGAAAAAACAATGGGTATGGTTTTGCTGACTTTTGCTGATGCCTGGGCACAGGGTGTGCTGATGGCATGGATCAGGTCCACTTTGTCGTCTTCAAATTTCCTCGCAATGATGGCGCAGTTGGCCTGATCGCCCTGGGCATTTTGGCGATCGATGGTGATGTTTTTGCCCTCGACGAAGCCTTCCGCTTTTAGCGCGGCTGCAAAGCCTTTGCTGTCGTTGTCCAGAGCGGGATGGGAGACGATCTGGTACTCCCCGATGCGGATCATTTTGGCTGATACGGTGGACCCAAAGACAAGGCCTATGACCAAAAGAATCGATAATCCGAACGCTACCCTCCTCATAATCATACCTCCTTTTTGAAAGTTAAACGATAAGACTGTCCTCTATTGAGTTACCACACGCACCCGGGAAGAGGCCCCTCAGGCGTCGCGATTTTTCCTTGTCATGAATCACTCTCCTTTCACTGATCTTCAAGTCACTCAATTGGCGGGTGCTTTCTCTGCTGCGACCTGCTTCCGATGGCGCGGTTAAGCCGTCCCTCTTGTAAGGAAAATGGGATGATGCATGACTGGATAAAATAAACCATTATTAGAAGACGCCCATCAAAGTGTCAAGGAGAAAGCTCCTGCCCTGATCCACCATCAAGACATCATCTGCTGTGTTGCCTCCTGCCCGAGGCGGGCGGGCGTTCGCTCCTCCTTGCGGCGTATTGCTGCATACGCCTCAGTCGTCGCTCCTCGCCGCCTTGCATCTGATGCCTTGCTGGTGATCAGGAG
>JAHECH010000376.1 GCA_024641835.1 Deltaproteobacteria bacterium | reverse complement strand
GTTTGGCGGGGCGATTCAACAGGCATCCCAGACCTCGGACATGCTCACCTTTCACGTGGATCAACCGAAAGTGAAGGAGGTCTTGCGATTCCTCAAGACAGAGGCGACCCCGAAGTTCCGGCGCCTGGATGACGTCACTGCGATCGACGAGTCTGCCCGGCGTAGAAGGGGCGGCCATCCTGATTACACCCTCGTCTACCACCTCCTTTCCTATGATTCGGCGAGCCGCATTCGCCTGAAGGTCGCATTGCACGGAAAGGATCTGGTCGCCCGGACCATCACCGACATCTGGCCCTCCGCAAACTGGTATGAGCGGGAAGTCTTTGATATGTTCGGCATCCGTTTTGAAGGCCACCCCAACCTGCGCCGCCTCATCATGCCCTATGACTGGGAAGGTCATCCGTTGCGCAAAACGTATCCCGGCCGCGCCACTGAAATGGCTCCTTACACCCGTGCCGACGCGGAAAAACACCAGTCTTTGGACGGGGGAGCTTATTTCCGGCAGGGAGGCGGTGAGAGGTTCGTGTTAAACATCGGGCCCCACCACATCAGCACTCATGGCCTCATGCGGTTTATTCTCTCCCTCCATGGCGAAGAAATCGAAGGCATGGATATGGATATCGGATATCACCATCGGGGTGTGGAAAAAATAGGTGAGCGTCAGTCCTGGCACCAGTTCATCCCCTACACAGACCGTGTGGACTACCTGAGCGGGGTGGCCAATAACCTTTCTTACCTGATCTCCGTGGAGCAACTGGCAGGGATCAAGGTGCCGGCCCGGGCGCAGTTCATTCGGGTGATGCTCGCCGAATTCTTCCGCCTGGCCAATCATCTTGTGTGGTTCGGCACCCTTTCCCATGACACGGGCGCCATGTCGCCCACCTTCTACACCGTGAGCGATCGTGAAAGGATCATGGACATTGTCGAATTCATCACCGGCGGCCGCCTTCACCCCGCTTGGTTCCGGATCGGCGGGGTAGCGGAAGATCTCCCGGAGGGGTGGAAGGAAGGGGTGGATGATTTTGTGAAGGTCTTCCCGAAACGTGTGAAAGCCTATGAGGCACTGATCACGAAAAACCCCATCTTTAAAGCACGGACCCGAGGTGTGGGCCGCCTTTCCCTCGAAGACGCCATTGAATGGGGAGTCACGGGGCCCAACCTGCGAGCGAGCGGCATGGAATGGGATGCTCGAAAGAAGCTCCCTTACTCCGGGTACGAATCCTTTGATTTTGACATTCCCACGCAGAGCGAAGGGGACTGCTATGCCCGCTATCTGGTGCGGGTGGAGGAGATGCGCCAGAGCCTCCGTATCATAGAGCAGGCTGCCAGCCGGATGCCCCCAGGACGTCACATCACGGATGATTACCGGTACGTGATTCCTGAAAAGTCGGACACCTTGAGGGACATTGAAAGCCTTATCCATCACTTCATCAATGTCACCAGAGGACCTAAAATTCCCGAAGGGGAAGCCTATACGACCACGGAAATTGCACGGGGAGAGCAGGGGTACTACGTTGTGAGCGACGGCCTCAACATGGCCTATCGCATGCGGATCCGGACCCCGGATTTCGCACACGTTCAGGCTATGCCCCTGATGGCGGTGGGAGAATCGGTGGCGGATCTGATAGCCATCATCGGCTCCGTAGACTACATTCTTCCCGACCTTGACCGTTGAGCTGACAGAAATGATCCCGCATCATCTTTTGAGAGAACTGCAGAAGAAAATCTCAGCAAGCGATCACCCGAAGGAACTGGCCGTAGAGGTGATGTATACCCTGCAGAGTCACTATGGGTACCTGAGCGATGAAGCCTTGATCGAAGGAGCTGAACTCCTTGGTTTGGCGCCTCTTGAATTGGAAGAGCTTGCCACGTTTTACGACTTCATCTATCGAGAACCGGTCGGGAAATACGTCATCCACGTGTGCGACAGCACCGTCTGCTGGATGTACGGGCACCAATCCATCATCGATTACATCTCCAAGAAGCTCTGCATATCCCTGGGCGAGACCACTGGGGACGGGTTTTTTACCCTTTTGCCTGTGTGCTGCATCGGGTTTTGTGACGAGGCTCCCGTGATGTTGGTCAATGGAAAACCATACGGACATCTCACGCCGGAAAAAATCGACCGCATCTTGGAAGAATTGAAGGAGGAAAAACCTCCTGCTGTGGAGGGCAGGTGATGACGGCTTACCCCCAGATTGTCCTGCAAAACCGGAGGCCCGGCGAGACGATTTCCCTCGAAGACTATCGCCGAAACCGCGGCTATGAGGCCCTGGCCAAGGTCCTCCGGGAATGCTCTCCGAAAGAGGTGATAAAAACCGTTCTTGATTCCGGTCTTCTCGGACATGGCGGAGCCGGCTTTCCCACGGGCAGGAAATGGTCGTTTCTCGCCGAAGACGCACCTTTCCCGAGATATGTCGTATCGAATACGGACGAGATGGAGCCAGGCACCTTCAAAGATCGCACCCTGGTATCCATCAATCCTCACACGGTCATCGAAGGGATGATCATCGCCTCCTACGCCGTTTCAGCCCGGAAAGGCTTCTTCTTTATTCGGCCTTCTTATGACGAGGTGGAAGGGATCTTTCAAAAAGCTCTGGATGAGGCAAGGCAGTCGGGCTTTCTGGGCGAGAACATTCTGGGAAGCCGTCATTCCTTTCAGGTCGGCCCCCATCGCAGCGCCGGCAGGTACATCTGCGGAGAGGCGAAAGGGTTGGTTCATGCCCTTGAAGGGGAAAGGCCCCATCCCAACATTGAGGGCCACCTCACCTCCGAGGGGCTCTGGGGAAAACCGACCATCATCAATAACGCGGAAACCTTGGCGTATGTCCCTCACATCCTGAGGAACGGCGCAGCCTGGTTCAAAAGGCTGGGGAAAAATGAGGCTGCTCCCGGTAACAAAATTTACAGCGTAAGCGGAAGGGTGAAGCGGCCGGGTGTATTTGAGCTGCCCTTCGGCACGTCTCTGCGTGAAATCCTTGAGGAGCATGCGGGAGGAATGCAGCCGGGGTTTGAATACAAGACCTGTCTACCCGGCGGGGCTTCTACACGGTATGTGCCTAAGGGGTTCTACGATGTGGCAATGGATTTCGAATCTCTCAGTAAAATCGGTCCGGGACATCGCTTCGGCACCGGTGCCATCATGGTCTTCGACCGGAAGACCTGCCTGGTGGGGGCCACCCTGAATCTCATCCAGTTTTTCTCCAGAGAATCCTGCGGCTATTGTACGCCATGCCGAGAGGGGCTTCCTTACATCCAGGACTTGTTGTGGCGTATCGAAAACGGGGAAGGGAGAGAGGAGTTCATTCCCCTCCTCAGGAGCATGAGCAGGTGGATGGACAAGGCCTACTGTGCCTTTGCCCCAGGAGCTGCCACGCCTGTTTTGGGACTGATCGAAGATTTCGTTGAGGAAGTCCATGAGCATATCGCTCAGAAGAAATGTCCTTTTAAGGACGAAGCCCAGGGAATAGGGGAACATTCGCCATAAACCTTGAGCCGTGGTAGCATTTTAGTCTTTTGAAGAGACTAATACAAACGCATTTGAATTTTTGACATTGCCTCCCTTGGCTCGCCTCTGGCGTGCAAGCCTTCTCTCTGATTTGGGCTGACCTGAGCCCATAGTGGGTTTGCTGAACACAGGGGATCCGAACGAGGGGGCCGCGGGGGTCTCTTTCAAAATGAGGAAACGAAGAGAGACTGGGAAAGGCTAGGCAAAAAGGGGGCAGCGAAGGCGGGCGGCGCGGCCTCATCTGTCATACCCATATTTGGCCTTGCATGGTTATTCCCGGGAAGCTCTCCGCCCGCCTGTCCCACCCCCGGTGGGGCCTCAACCAATACTAAAGCTGATCATCGGGCAGCGGTTTCTTCGTTTCTCTATTTTGAAAGAGACTCCCACGGTCCCTCAGGCCTCTCTTTTATCCCCTGCGTTCAGCAAGGGATGCAGGGGACGACGGGATCGTAAATGGAATTAATGCGTTTGTATTAGTTGCAAAGGCCATGGGGCAGCGGCTTCTTCGTTTTTCAGATTTGAGAGAGACCCCCATGGCCGGGGCCGGCAGAATTCCATTTCAAAAAGTTAAAATGTTACGAACCGTGAGAAGTCGATTATGCCGAAACTGATCATCGATGGGCGGGAAATAGAAGTCCCCAAAGGGACGAAGGTCATAGCCGCTGCTGAAAGGCTCGGAATCGTGATCCCCAGGTTCTGTTACCATCCCGGCCTCGGTTCTTTTGGGGCCTGCCGGATGTGTGCGGTCAAGTTCCTGGATGGCCCGGTCAAGGGTATCGAGATGAGTTGCATGGAGGAGGCCCGGGACAGCATGGTGGTTTCCACCACCGACCCTGAGGCCATGGAGTTTCGGAGATACGTCATTGAGTGGCTGATGATCAACCATCCCCATGATTGCCCTGTTTGCGACGAAGGGGGCCACTGTCTTCTGCAGGATGAGACCGTCTCAGGCGGCCACGGAATCAGGCGTTACCTTGGCAAGAAGCGGACCTATCGCGATCAGTATATCGGCGAGTTCGTGCACCACGAGATGAACCGCTGCATCCACTGCTGGCGGTGTCGGAACTTTTACCAGGGATTCGCAGGCTACCGGGATTTTGGCGCCCTGCAGATCGCCAACCGCATGTATTTCGGAAGGTTCAGCCATGGGCCCTTGGAGAACCCCTTCTCCGGCAATATCATCGACATCTGCCCCACGGGCGTGCTCACCGATAAACCCTCCCGGTACACGGGAAGGCGCTGGGATTACGAGCGATCGCCATCCCTGTGCATTCATTGCTCTCTAGGGTGTAGCATCGTCGGCAGTGCCCGGTACCGCGAGATGATCAGGCTGGAAGCGCGACCGAATGAGAAGGTCAACGGTTATTTTATCTGTGACCGGGGCCGCTATGGCTTCAAGTATGAGAGTCTCCCAACTCGACCGAGACAGCCTCGGGCGGGGGACACGGTCTTCCCCTATCACTCCGCCGTCGAGGAGGCGGCCGAAGAATTAGTGCACATCCACAAAACCAGCGGCCCTCAAGCGGTAGCCTGTCTGGGCTCCACCCGGTGCAGTCTGGAAACCATCGGTCAGCTTGTACGGCTGTGCCGCCATTATGGATGGCTGGAGCCCAGCTTCTTCACGGATTCGACGACGGCAAGAAAAACCAAGAGAGCCGTATCGCGGCTGGACTCCCGCCTGGCGGTCTCCATGCGAGAGGCAGAAG
>JAHECH010000375.1 GCA_024641835.1 Deltaproteobacteria bacterium | reverse complement strand
CTTAGGGAGGAAATGAATTCCGCGATATCCGGTGTTGAGGAGCCTAAAACGAGGCTTAAGGTAGCCCTTCGTCACAATCTCAAGACAATCTACGAAAACGATGATCTGATCATGTTTCTCTATAAAGAGTCTGCGTTCCTTGACAAGGAGAGCCTTCACGCTGTTCTAGCGAGAGAAACGGAATACATTGCATTGTTTGAGGAACTTTTAAGAGATTATTTCAGGAAACTGGGAAAAAGGGTGGATGAGACTCGTCTGCGAGTAGCGGCTGATCTGCTTTCATACATTCCGGTTATTTTGGCACTTAGACGCTGGAGCCTCAGAAAAAGGTACAAGTCAATGGATACTATTTTGCCTGAAATTCTGGGTTTCATGCTGAGTGGGATTGGATTTGTTCCAACGGGAAGGGAAAAAAAGTTGGGAAAGAAAGGGCGGTGAACCATGCAACTTGCTAAAGACGAATTGGTCGGTTTCTATAGGAAAATGGTTAGAATTCGGAGGGTGGAAGAAAAATTGATGGAGGTATTTGCCAATGCCGAAATACCGGGTTTCATCCATTCATGTATTGGGCAGGAAGCAACTCCTGTCGCGGTGTGCAGCCACCTGAAACAAACAGATTACATGTCGAACACGCACAGAGGGCACGGCCATGCCTTGGCAAAAGGAATCGATCTTAAACTTTTTATGGCCGAGCTCTTTGGAAGGAGAACAGGCATTTGTCGAGGTCGTTCTGGCTCGATGCATCTGGCGGACCGAAATCTAGGGATCTTGGGGGCCAATGGGATTGTCGGCGGAGGAATTCCAATCGCGACGGGTGCCGCTTTTGCATCGCAGTACAAAAAAACAGGACAGGTCACAGTTTGTTTTTTCGGTGAAGGCGCCTCCGATGAGGGCACATTTCATGAATCCCTAAATATAGCTTCTCTGAAGAAGCTTCCTATCGTCTATATCTGTGAAAATAATCAATGGGCGCAGTTCACACCGCAGGAAGTCCATATGACGATCAAGGATGTTTATAAGCGCGCCAATAGTTACGATATTCGCGGCGCAGGTGCCCCGAACGATTTTTTCCCGATATATGAGGCCGCCCGTGATGCGGTACAACGGGCCAGAAACGGAGATGGCCCAACTCTGCTGGAAGTAAAATGTAATCGTTGGTATGGTCATTTCGTGGGGGATGCACAGAAATATCGCCCTGAGGAGAGTGTGAAAAGGGCTAGGGAAGAGGACTGCATCTTGAAGTTCGAAAAGGCTCTTCTCGATGAGAGGGTGCTCCAAAAGCAAGACATTGAGAGGATTGAAAAGGAAATCGACGGTGAGATAGCAGAGGCTGTAGAGTTTGCCCGGCATGAACCAGTGGCTGAGGCTTCCGAATTGATGCAAGACCTATACGTGTGATTTTTTTGCCTGAGGATGAGTGAGCGTTCAGTCATTGGTTAAAAAGGAGTAAATGATGAAAGAGACTAGATACCTTTGGGCGATTACAGAGGCCATGAAGGAAGAGATGGAAAGAGATGAGAATGTAGTTCTCATTGGGGAGGATGTGGGAAGTTCCGGAGGGGCCTTTGGTGCAAGCAGGGGGTTGTACGAAAAATTCGGTTCTGAGCGGGTCGTCGACATGCCGATTAGTGAAGCCGGTATTATGGGCTTAGCTGCTGGTGCTGCGGCTTGTGGACTCAGGCCGATCGTCGAAATCATGTTTATGGATTTCTTGACCGTCTGCATGGATGGGATCGTGAACCAGGTGGCCAAGATGAGATATATGTTCGGAAGTCAATACACGGTGCCGTTGGTCATAAGAACGCCTTCTGGCGCGGGCCTCAACTCGGGGCCGCAACACTCGCAATCGCTTGAAGCTTGGTTTGCCCACGTGCCTGGATTGAAGGTGGTCATGCCGGCAACCCCTTACGATGTGAAAGGGCTGCTGAAGTCAGCGATCAGAGATGATAATCCTGTCATCTTTGTGGAAAATAAGACCTTGCATGCGTTAAAGGGAGAAATCCCGGAGGAGGAGTATCTTGTCCCTATTGGAAAGGCGGCGGTCAAGAGGGCGGGAGCTGATTTTACTGTTGTGGCTGTTTCGAGAATGGTTCACGAATCACTGAAGGCTGCGGAGGCTTTAGCCCAGCAGAACATCAGCATTGAAGTGATAGACTTGTTATCAATTTCTCCCTGGGATAAAGAGACGGTCTTTAATTCTATTGTAAAAACACATCGTCTGGTTATTGCTCATGAGGCGGTCAAGAATTTTGGGATTGGTGCGGAAATCTCGGCTTCGGTGTGCGAGGAAATCATGGATGAACTTGATGCTCCTATTCTGCGTGTTGGCGCACCTTTTGTTCCGATACCCTTCAATCCGGAAAAGGCCTATTTGCCCGGCGCTCAAGACATAGAACGTGCAGTCAAGAAATCTTTGGATTCTAGTTTCTAGGGACGGAGGATAGAAGATCATGAAGGCGGCGATTTGGTACAAAAAGGAAGATATCCGGGTAGAAGATGTAAAGGAACCTAAAGTGAGCCCGGGCCAGGTAAAGGTTAGAATAAAGGCGTGCGGCATTTGTTGCTCTGATCTTCATGAGTATCGGAGTGGCCCTTACATTATTCCTAGCAGACCTCATCCGTTGACCAACCGGGCGGGGGGGCCTGTTATCCTAGGGCATGAATTTTCTGGGGAGGTGGTCGAGCTAGGAGAAAACGTCAGTCGTATTGTTGTGGGTGATCGCGTTGTGATCAATCCACTGATTTATTGCGGAGCATGTCACTACTGTAAGCGCGGGCAGTACATTATGTGCACCAAACTCGGCACATTGGGCTTTGCGGCGGACGGAGCGTTCGCAGAGTATGGGGTCTTTCCGGAAACGTCCCTGCTGAAATTGCCGGATTCCGTCACTGACGAAATGGGCGCATTTGTTGAACCCCTTGCGGTGGCTGTTCATGGAGTCATGAGGAGTCGGATGAAGATCGGCGATACAGTCGCGATTGTAGGCGCTGGGCCTATTGGTCTTCTGGTTATGCAAGCATGCCTGGCAAGCGGGGCCGGCCGGGCCTTTATCATCGAACCCATGAAGGCGCGCCGAGAAACCGCGTTAAATACAGGCGCTAGTGCCGCACTGGATCCAACTCAGACGGATGTTGGAAAGGAGATCGGTAAGCTAACAGATGATTTAAGGGCGGATGTTGCCTTTGATTGTGTCGGGAATCAGGCTGCATTTGATACTGCAGTGAAAGTGTCAGGAAGAAGGAGCACCATTTGCGTTGTGGGGTTGGCACTCAAACCAATCGAAGTCCCCTTTGTCAGGTTATGGGGTCATGAAAAGGAGATCACTTTCAGCAGCGGTTATGAAGATGAATTTCCAGCGGCCATTGCGTTCTTGGCGGACAAAAGGGTGGATGTGGAGCCCCTGATATCGTCACGGATCAAACTAGATGAATTGGTTGGCAAAGGAATAAAGCCCCTTATTGAAGAGGCTGATAAGAATATCAAGATCCTGGTTTACCCATAGGAGAGGCCAAGGAAATGCGACTTCCTTACTTTGACCTATCGGATAAAGTGGCAATCATTTCTGGAGGGGCTACAGGAATAGGGAAAGGGATTGCCAGCTGCTTAGCAGAGGCAGGCGCCAACGTTGTTATTGCGGCACGTCGTCTGGAAAAATGCCAGGAAACCTGTAAAGAAATTGAAAAAGAAACTGGTGTCAGGACCCTAGCTTGCCATTGTGATGTCACAAAGGCAAAGGAAATCGAGGATCTTGTCCAAGAGGTAATCAAAATATTTGGTCAAGTCGATATCCTCGTGAACAACTCGGGGATCGGAGGGAGCGAAAAGCCTATTCTGAAAATGAATGAGGGTGATTGGGACGATGTTCTTGACACGAATCTGAAGAGCGTTTTTTTGCTCTCCAGAGCTGTTGCTAAAAGGATGATTGAGCGGAACAAAGGAGGCAAGATTATCAATGTGGCATCCATCGGAGGAGTCCTGGGGTGGTCAAACATGTCAGCCTACTGTTCCAGCAAGGGCGGCTGCATTCAACTGACCAGAGTTATGGCTCTAGAGTGGGTCCGATACAACATCCAGGTCAATGCTATTCTTCCTGGCTACATTGAAACACCCATGAACAAGGAGCTCTTCTTTGCCACAGAAGCGGGCAAGCGAGTCATCGAAAACAACATCCCTATGAAGAGGTTGGGGCAGATCGAAGAGTTGAAGGGCGTAGCGATTCTCTTGGCCTCGCAGGCCTCCAGTTTTATGACAGGGTCTGCGGTTGTAGTAGACGGCGGCCAGACGGTGTGGTGAGCCATTTTCTCACCTTATCTTAATAATGGAGTTATTTATGAAGCCTTATCAGACCATACGCTTAGAGAAGAAGCAGGGAATTGGATACCTCACACTGAATAGGCCGGAGGTGCGGAATGCCATCAGCCAGACAATGATCGATGAACTTAGGGACGCCTTAAGAATGATTGATAAGGACGAAGAGATAAGAGTCGTTATCATTACTGGTGCAGGCAAAGCTTTCCAGGCTGGTGCAGATATTGCCGAGTTGAGCCTCATGAAACCTATGGATATTCTTCGCTGGAACGAAGGAATCGTGAGAGCCACTGTTGAGCTAGAGAGTTTGCGGCAGCCGGTCATTGCAGCGATAAATGGTGCCGCCATGGGCGGGGGGTTCGAGCTGGCTCTTTCATGTACACTTCGCATTATCGCGGAGTCAGCAAAAGTGGGATTGCCGGAGGTCAAGCTCGGGATAATTGCGGGAGCAGGAGGAACACAGCGATTGCCGCGTCTGATTGGCAAGGGTCGAGCAGCGGAATTGATTCTCACCGGAGATCCAATTGGGGCTCAAGAAGCGTATGCGGTCGGACTGGTGAACAAAGTTGTTCCGGATGGTGAGACTACCCGGGCAGCAGAGGAGATGGCGGGGAGGATTATGGCCAATGCACCGATCGCTATCGAAATGTCCAAAGATGCCGTCGAAGTCGGCAAAGATCTTCCCTTGGAGCATGCTGTTCGGTATTCACAGAAGAACTGTATAACTTGTTTTAGCACAGAGGATATGAAAGAAGGGATGACCGCATTTTTGCAGAAACGCAAGGCAGACTTTAAGGGCAAATGAGAGGGACTGGGAAATGCCAACTGAATTCCTGATGCCGAAACTCGGTCTGACTATGACCGAGGGAACTATTTTGGAATGGAAGAAAAAAGAGGGAGATCAGGT
>JAHECH010000374.1 GCA_024641835.1 Deltaproteobacteria bacterium | reverse complement strand
CTGGCGATCAAGACCACATCGGTCAGTGTCTCCTCGATGAGAAAGCCATTACCCAATGGTCCTATAAGATCCAGGGTCTCTCCTTTCTTTCTCATGGAAAGCCACTCCGTCCCCTTCCCGATGACCCTGTACAGAATCTCCAGGCGCGCTGAACCATTCTCTTCAACAAGGCGGTGCATACTGAAAGGACGCCTTAAAAGGGGATCTTTGGTTTGGCCGCACCGGATATTATAAAACTGTCCGGGTATGGGAAGATGAGTTTCTCCTGAGATATCGAGGGAGAGCTTGAACCGCTTGTGGCCTACTTCATCGTTTTCTAGGATTACATATTTTTCCAATTTCAAGCCCTGCCTCTTCCGGCTCAGGTTGTGCTCTGAAACAAGCGATCATTTCGTCATCAAGACCAGGGGTCTTCCTGGATGTTCGCCGCCTGGCTGTTGACAGCCTCTTACTACAATAGTATTTAGAGAATAGCACGGGAAAAGAGGCATCCAGCGGGGTTGTCTCCTGACAGACAGCATGTGCTTCCGGCCATTTTAAATAGCAATCTTGAACTGAGATAAAGGGGAGCTGGTTTGGGGATCAAAATCACTTGATGTGGGCCGGTTTATGACCGGCGCCCGAAAGGAGGGGAGATCATGTTAGTCGAGAATTGGATGAACCCGAAGGTGATTACGGCAGATGTCGACGACACCATGCTGGATGCTACGAAGATCCTGAAAGAGCACGAGATCAGGCATCTTCCAGTTCTTAAGAACGGCAAACTTGTGGGTATCATTACCGACAGAGACCTGAAAAGGGCATCGCCCTCCGATGCGACAAGCCTTGAGGCTCACGAACTCCTCTATATCGTCGCCAACATTAAGGTTGGCGAAATCATGACCAAAAATCCGATCACCGTGCCCTACAACTACACCGTGGAAGAAGCGGCTGAGATCCTCATGAAGCATCGCATATCCGGAATGCCGGTGGTTGACAAGGATGGTGAGGTGGTGGGGACCATCACGCAAACCGACATATTCCGGGTCCTGCTTTCCCTCACAGGCCTTTCAACACGCGGCATCCATTTTGCGTTCTTGCTCGAAGACCGGCCAGGATCCATCAAGGAGGTCGCCGACGTGATCCGCAAGCATGGCGGCCGCATGACGAGCATCTTGAGTTCCTACGAACGGGCACCGGCGGGCCACCGCCATGTCTATGTCCGTGCGTACGAGGTAAACAGAGAACAACTCGCGGACCTTAAGCAGGAGCTGAAAAAAGTAGCCAAGAAATTCCTCTACATGGTGGATCATAGGGAAAACAAGAGAGAAATCTATGTGAGCTAGTTACATCCTCACCCATGCACCCAAACCTCCCACTCTCATGTTCTCGAGGCCCCTCATTTTTGTTTTCTTTTTGACGAATGTATCCTATTGTCGCCGATTAAGCCTGTCTAAAAACGATTTTGCCATTTTGCCGGGGCGTGGGGGTCTCTTTCACCCCCACACCCCTGGCCAGGTGATCTAGAAAACAGTGAACCCGAATTCCCGGCAAAATGTAGGCATCGTGCAAAAACGGGTACCTACGCAATCATAGAGCCCGTTTCAAACCGCTTTTGGGCACCAATGGTCATGGGTATCATTTCAGAGCCGGGCTTTCGGACAATTCATGCGATTTCTGCGAGTGCCTATCCGGGCAGATGGAGTGCTGCGAGATCACAGGCAAAATAGCAAGAGGGAACGGTTATGCCCAACAGGGTTATGCCCTACACTGTTTCGGACAATCTCATGATGCCTAAGATGGATTTGAGAAAGCTATGTTATGTTTCTCTGGGAATCCTCCTTTTTATCCTCGTCTACTATTCTCCTCCATGGCGTGACGCCGTTGATCCGATGGGGAAGCATTTCACCCTTACAAGAGAAGGAAAAGGAGCGTTGGCCCTCTTCTTGTTGGCGGGAACTTGGTGGGTATTCGAGGTCATTCCCATCGGTGTTACAAGCCTTATGATCGGTGTGATGCAAGCTGTTTTTCTAATCCGCCCGGCCAAGGAGGCTTTCAAGGATTTCACTGACCCATCCGTGATGTTCATTTTTGCATCCGTCGTCATCGGCCTTGTTTTCACAAAGACGGGACTGACAAGACGCCTTGCGTACAAAATGCTCCTTGTGGTCGGGGAGCGGACCAGCATGATCTATTTGGGCTGCTTTGTTGTGACTGTGGCACTGACCCATATCATGGCCCATACGGCAGTTGCAGCCACTATTTTCCCTCTGCTTCTTGCCGTCTATAGCCTTTACGGAGAAGGAGACAAGCCGACCAAGTTTGGGAAAGGACTATTCATAGGGATGGCCTATGTGGCCGGCGCCGGCAGCATCATCACTCTTCTCGGTGCTGCCCGCGGCGCTGTGGCTATCGGGTTCTTTCGTGATATCGTGGGCAAGAACATCGGTTTTTTCCAATTAAGCTACTACATGCTTCCCGTAGGATGGGGTATGATGTTTCTCCTCTGGGTGTTCTCCCTGATCTTCTTTAGGCCCGAAAAAAAGGTGATTCCGGGATTGAGAGATAAAGCTCTTCAGCTCAATGCTGAAATGGGCCCTATTCAGAGAAAAGAGATCCTTACGATGGTCATCGTTTTCGGTTGCATTCTGGTTCTCGCACTGCGATCTTTTATCCCGGCTCTCGATCCGATCGATAAAACAGCCATCATCCTCATTTCGACAATCCTGTTTTTTCTCTTTGGCATTCTTGATCTTAACGATCTGGAGGAGATTCCCTGGAATATCATCCTTCTTTTTGGCGGGGCCATGAGCATCGGCTTCTGCCTCTGGGAGACTGGGGCTGCCAAGTGGCTCGCCGTGAACTGGCTGGCCATGTTCAAGAAAGCGAGTTGGTTCATTTTTGTGATGAGCATCGGTTTTTTTGTGATGGTCATGACCAATTTCATCATGAATGTGGCGGCCATCGCCATTTCTCTCCCTGTGGCCTTGGTGATAGCCCCCTATCTCCACGTGGCACCTGAAGTGGTGTTCTTTGCTTCCCTTGTCACAGCCGGCATGCCCTTCATGCTGCTCGTGGGTGCAGCTCCCAATGCCATCGCCTATGCGTCCAAGCAGTTTACTCCTGGCGAATTCTTCGCTTACGGCGTACTTGCCAGTATACTTCTGATGATCGTCCTTGCCGTCGCCAGCCTTGTCATCTGGCCTTTGATGGGGATGCCCGTGACTCTAAGATGAAGGGAGATACTGCGACGCCTGTCGGAGAGGGTTTCTCCGAGGAAGTTGACGGAACAGTCCGTAACTGGTAGGTTTTATGTTAGGTTCTCCGGATAGGGTTCTCCAGGCAGATGAGAAACGGTTCAAACAAAGAAAAGAGTAAGGATTCCTATTACCGCCTGCTGACAAGGACGATCCAATTGATCGTGATCATCGTTTCCGTTACTCCCATGGTCCTTGTGAGCGCAATCCTCCTTTATCAGTTCAGAACCTCGGATCACGAAAAAATCTATGCGCACCTGGGACAGCTGGTCCAAAACCACAAACAGGGCATCGATAGCTTTTTGAAAGAAAGGCTCAGCAATATTCTCTTCTTAGCGGCCACCTTCAGCTTTGAGGAATTGAGCAATGACCTTTTCCTGGCGGACAGGCTTTACACCCTTCAGCAGGACTTCGGGCCTGTTTTTGTTGACCTGGGTGTAGTCAATGAACGGGGAATCCAGATGGCTTATGCCGGGCCCTTCAAACTGGGAGGGGCACACTACGGCGATGCGGAGTGGTTCAAAAAGGCTCTGACAAAGGATCATTTCATCAGCGACGTTTTTCTGGGATTACGGGGCCTTCCTCATTTCATCGTCGCGGTGAGGGATAACTGGAACGGCCAGAATTGGATCCTGAGAGCGACCATCGATTTCGTCGCCTTCAGCAATCTCGTCAGCGGTATTCGAGTGGGAGAAACCGGATTTGCTTTCATCGTGAACAGGGAGGGAGATTTTCAGACAAAGCCCTTGCGAGATCCTATGGCAACGAAGACTCGCTATTCGAAATTGATTGCTGAAGGAAGCCGTAGCGATGACAAGGTCTGGAAACTGGAGGGGCGGGATGAATCAGGCAAGAAGCTGATCTATGTCGCCAGCTTCCTGAAAGATAGCGAATGGCTGCTCATCTTCCAGCAAGATGCATCCGATGCCTTTCGAGATCTATCGAAGGCATTGAGGGTAACCATCATCATTCTTTTTCTAGGCGGTCTTGGAATTGTGTCCATGGCCTTGCTCCTCTCGAGACGGGTCGTCAGCCGTATCGCGAGAGCGGATCGAGAAAAGGAGATGATGGACGAGCAGATCGTCGAAACAGGAAAGCTCGCTTCTGTGGGGGAACTGGCGGCCGGGATCGCTCACGAGATCAACAATCCTGTAGCCATCATGGTGGAGGAAGCGGGCTGGATCGAGGATTTGCTTCAGGAGGAGGAGTTCAAGGAGACCAAGAATCTCGATGAATTCAAGAGGGCCCTGAGGCAGATCAACACTCAAGGGAAACGCTGCAAGGAGATCACCTACAAGCTTCTCAGTTTTGCCCGAAAGACGGACTCAAGGATCCATGAAATCAATCTCAATGAGCTGCTGGAGGAAATCGTAGCGCTTTCCTCTCAGAGAGCGAAATTCACCAACGTGGTCATCAAGACAGACTTTCAGGAGGATTTGCCTCTGGTGAAAGTCTCCTCTTCAGAAATGCAGCAGGTTTTTCTCAACCTGGTGAATAACTCCGTCGACGCCATGGAAAAAAGAGGCGGAATCATCACGATCAAGAGCAGGCTCGCAGGGGATTATGTGGTCGTGGACGTAACGGACAACGGACCAGGAATCCCGAAAGCGAACCTGAGCCGGATATTTGACCCCTTTTTTACCACGAAGCCTGTGGGGAAAGGTACCGGGCTTGGGCTGTCTATCGTCTACGGTATCATCAATAAACTGGATGGGGAGATCGAAGTTCATAGTGCGCTGGATGTGGAGACCACTTTTCGGGTTAAGATCCCGGTTCCGGAGGATGCCCGGAGGAACCCTCCCCTGACAACGGCGTGAAGCGTTGGCAGTGTTAGTTAGGCGTTACGGGTAACAAGTGACAAGTTATGAAGGAGAGGAATAGATTGTTTGCATTTTTGGGGGGCATGGGCATTTTCTTGCGTTCCAAGTCTCCCGGGCTGGCCCGCCGGAGGCGGGTTAGTCTTTTCTACGACTTATCTGCGAGGGAA
>JAHECH010000373.1 GCA_024641835.1 Deltaproteobacteria bacterium | reverse complement strand
CTGACGCCTTGCTGGCGATCAGGAATGTCCCGAAACCCGCGTCCCGGTTACAGTGCGAAAATTAGGCGGTGGATTTGGATCCCCCAGAAGCTCAAAAAGCAGCCTGCTAGGTGAGGTGGAACAGGGTGATCTCCGGTGGGGCGTTCAATCGCACCGGGGTGAAGGTGGTGCCGATCCCGCGACTGACGTAGAGGTAGGAAGTATTTATTCTGTACAGCCCCTCAGGATAGGGCGTCATCAGGTGGGCGATGCTGATATCTCCTCCAGGGAGTCTAAGCTTTACCTGGCCTCCATGATAGTGGCCCGCCAAGGTCAGGCCTATCCCATGGGCAGCAGCCCGAGGGAAGATTTCCGGACGATGGGAGAGGAGAAGCGTCGGGATGACAGGGCCTAGCCCGGCCAAGGCCTCGTCCAGGTCAGGATGCCCGGAACGAAGGTCGTCGATTCCGGCGAGGGCGAAGGGGCCCCGCTCGGTCTGAATCACGTGATGAGCGTTCTGCAAAAGCGGTATTCGGTACTTTTGGAAGATGGTCTGGATTTCGCTCAGCCTCCCATACCAGTGTTCATGGTTCCCCAGCGTGGCAAAGGTACCGTACCGGGCGCTGACCCGGATCATCTCCTCCAGACAGCCTGGGAGAAACAAAGTTGAGTTGGAGATGAAGTCACCGGTGAGAACCAACAGATCCGGTTGAAGTGCGATGGCTTGGTCGGCGTAACGCCGGATCTGTTCCGGGGTCATGTAGATTCCTGCATGAATGTCGGTGAGTTGAACAACCCTGAGCAAGCGGCCAAAGGACAAGGTGAGTTCCCGGACATCACAGGCTCTCGAGGCATAGGCTGCACCATAACCGGAGAGGACGAAGGGTGCTGCGGCAAGCCCGCCCACCCCGGCTTTGAGAAAGAGACGGCGCCCCTGGTTTGCGGGATCGGTAGCTGACTGAGCGAGCGCTCTTCCAGCGAGCGCTCTTCCAGAGAGCGCCCTCTGAGAGAGCGCTCTCCGATAGAGGCGAACACCAATTCTCCCAAGCCAGCCAGCGATCTGGGTGAGGAAAAGGAGCAGGGCAGAGAACATGGAGCCCAAACTCCACACGGCCGGAGGGAAGAAGAGGCCGAATTGGGCTGCTCTGGGCGGTTCTACCCAAGGGATAGGCCTGGTGAGGATGTACCAGTTCAGGAGGAAGAGCAGGCCGATGGCCAGGCCCGTTGAGCGGATGGCTCGGGATTTAAATCGGTCGGATCGGCGCGAGGACCTTATGGCTTGTCGGGCGCGGGCAAAGAGGTAGAGTTGGGCAAGTATCGCAAGCGTGAGGATAGCTAGGCGAAGAGTAGCGAACTTCATGAATAGCTACCAAACGGTCATAAGGATGCGAATCCCTGCGAGCGCCAAGGCAAGGGCAAGGCTGCGAATGATCCATGGGCCTTTTATTCTTTGTGAAAAATGGGCTCCCAGCTGCGCTCCCAGAGCAACGCCGATCGCCAGGGCGATCGCTCTGTGCACTCCATGGGTGAATGTCCCAGTGACGATATGAACCATCGTACCTGTGAACGCCATGATTGCAAGAATAAAGTGGGACGTAGCAGTAGCAACATGAACCGGGAAGTGTAAGAAATAACCGAGAACCGGAACATGGATGATCCCGCCTCCAATCCCCAAAAAGCTTGAAGCATATCCAATAAAGAGACTCAGCCCGATGCCAAGAACCGGGTTGAAAGAGTAATCATAGTGATTGCCGTGAGCATCTACCAGGTGTCGGCTGGTAAAATATCGGGAAGAGGCCGGCAGTTTTGAAATGGCATTTGGCGCCCCGGGGTGAACCAGAAGAAAGATTGCCCCGGCTATCATCAACACGCTGAAGATGACGTCAAAAACATGCCGGGGAACATAGGAGGTATTCAGGGCTCCAAGCACCGCTCCGGGCACTGTCGCGGCTGCAAACATCAAACCGGATCTGTAATCAATCCGTTTCATCAACCCGTAGGCTTCGGACCCTGACAGGGCGTTGAAGAAAACCACAGCCAGGGATATGCTCGTCAGGAGATCGGGACTATCTTTCGGGTAGGACAAGAGCAGCAGCGGCATCAGCACAAAACCACCGCCCGCGCCGATGAGCGTCCCATAGGCTCCAACCCCGAATCCCACGGCGATCAAAACGAGAAATGTTTCAGTACCAAAGGTCATACGGTTCGCATTGCTCTCCTGCGCAGAAAAAATCCCGCTGATTTTGTCCTTTTCTCCAGGATATCCACCTTTCCTCCCTCCAGAAAAACAATGCCTTTATGCAGACTCCTTGCCATCCTATTTCACGAAAATCGACTCGACCAGTGAAATAATCTCCCTCGCCGTTGTGGACTCCTTCGATAGAAAATAATCCGCGCCTTTTCGATGCGCTGCCTCCCTATATTCCGGGGAGTCATAATTGCTCAGAATGACAATCACAATCTCGGGATAAAGGTCTTTTGCTTCCTCAGTGATGACGAGGCCGTTTCTCCCGGGCAATTCGATGTCCATGAAGATCAAATCAGGCCCGAAATCTTTGACTTTCCGAAGCGCCTCTTCTCCCTCCGCCGCCTCTTCAATGCATATGGAAGGGAAACTTGAGGACAATTAGCTCCTCATCGCCTTTCGGAACTCTGCGTGATCTTCAACAATCAACAGCTTGGACATCGCGAGTTTCCCCTTTTCGTGTATTCTCAGGCATGCTGACAAGATCACCGAAGTGAAGAACCCCGTGCTTCCGCACGGGGCTTCTTCTATAGAAAAAGCCATTCTAATTTGCTGACTATCCGACCTGAAGCCCTTTGGCCATTCGTCCCCGCTCTTCCGAGCGAGGCATTCTGGCTTTTTCACGTAAAGGGCGGCAATGGAACAATCCTCATACGCCACCGGCAAAATACTCCTTGATTTTAAGGGTGTATATGAGGTAAATGATGTATTTAGAATTGTATTTCTCCCCATTTTCTGAACGCGTGCGACGAGAACGCGGTTTTTTGGATCGGCCCAATTCTAAAACGTAAAACAGCCGTCAAAATCTTCGCTCTAAAGGGAGGGTTAATATGGGTGAGCCAAGAAAGATTATCGTCGCCGAAGACCACAAGATACTTCGTGAAGGATTAATCTCCCTTCTAGCCGGGAGCGATGACATAAAAGTTGTTGGGGAAGCAGAGGATGGGCTGGAGGCCATCCGGCGCGTCGATCAGGTTCACCCTGACCTTGTTCTGCTTGACCTTTCCATGCCTAGGATGGATGGTCTTTCGGCTATTAAGGAAATCAAAACTCGATCGCCAAAAACGAAGATATTGGCTTTGACGATCCATGAATCGGAAGATTTCATTCTTGAGGCTTTCAAATCAGGAGCTGATGGGTATTGCCTGAAAGATGCCAGCAGCTCCGAGCTCCTCATGGCAATCAAAAGCGTTCTTTCGGGAAAGCGCTATTTAAGCCCGGGTATTTCAGATAAGGTACTAGAGGGGTACATCGAGGGACGAAAAACCTTAAAAACCAGTACCTCATGGGATACCATCACCCAGAGAGAGAGAGAAATCCTGAAACTGGTGGGAGAAGGTTACAAGAACAAAGAGATCGCCGATTTTCTCTATATCAGCACGAAGACCGTTGAAAAACACCGCAGCAATATTATGAGAAAGCTCGACATTCACACAGCATCAGGCTTGACGGCCCTTGCCATCGAAAAGGGGCTTGTGACAAAACCTGCCAGGATGCCTTGAGAGGGAGAGGCCAGGATGCTCTGATCGTGGTTCCTCAGCCCTTGCTTGGCATCATCGAAAATGAATCCCCTGAAAGCTCGGCTCGCTCTCTCCTGGCAAAATACAGGATCTGACGGATCGTATTGGCAAACAGATGTGTTTGTGTGTTGGTCTGATTCACCATTTTTACAGCTTTCTCTCTTCTGCGGAAGATGGGCTAACTTCTTCTCCGGGGACACGGGAAAAACCGCGCAAACAGGTGAGAGAAGCGACGAGACGCAAACACTCCGGTGGCCGACGTTGCTGGGTGATCCAGACTGAGGAGGCTAAAAATTGATCACGAAGGATGAAGAAAAAATGAACAGACCCCTGGCGCCTCTAACGCTCACCTTTCTGGGGTTTATGGTTGGCATCATCGCCGGCTTGGGTGCGGTAGCGTTCAGGGGCCTAATCGCCTTTTTCCATAACCTACTGTTCCTCGGAAAACTATCTTTCGTCTACAATGCGAACATTCACACTGCTGCGGGCCCATTGGGTCCATGGGTCATCCTGGTTCCGGTTGCGGGCGCGGTGGCCGTCGTTTTCCTTGTGAAGAATTTCGCCCCAGAAGCTAAAGGCCACGGCGTGCCCGAAGTGATGGACGCGATATACTACGAAAAAGGCGTGATTCGGCCCGTCGTCGCCATCGTCAAGTCTTTGGCTTCCGCCCTTTGCATCGGGAGCGGCGGGTCGGTAGGCCGGGAGGGCCCCATCATCCAGATCGGTTCCTCCTTCGGTTCCACCCTGGGCCAGATCATTCGGATGCCCGTATGGCAGCGCATCACGCTGATTGCTGCCGGGACAGCAGGGGGGGTCTCCGCCACCTTCAACACCCCGATTGGAGGGTTGCTCTTTGCCATCGAAATAATGCTCCATGAGGTCAGTGTGCGGACCCTGGTCCCGGTAGCCATTTCGACAGCGACGGCGACCTATATCGGCCGATTCTTCTTTGGCGCATATCCCTCTTTTGTCATACCTGCGCTGGA
Organism: Deltaproteobacteria bacterium; assembly: GCA_024641835.1. GTDB lineage: Bacteria > Desulfobacterota > DSM-4660 > Desulfatiglandales > HGW-15 > JAHECH01. The sequence continues at coordinate 512 of JAHECH010000373.1, read as the reverse complement.
AATTCCTACCTTTCATCTTCTTAACCCTCTCGTGCTCTTCACCTACATCGGTCTTGGGGTTATTGCCGGTGTCGTTTCGGCCTTTTACATAAAGTCAATCTACGTTTTTGAAGATTTTTTCGATGAGCGCTTCCGGAATGCCTATGTGCGGCATATGGCCGGAATGTTTTGCGTGGGTATCATGATGTATCTCCTGTTGACTCATCTGGGGCACTATTACATCCAGGGCGTCGGCTACTCAACCATCCAAGATGTTCTCTCAGGCGCACTATCCCAGCCCTATCTGCTTCTTCTTCTGTTCCTTCTGAAACTTCTAGCCACCTCCCTCACCTTGGGATCGGGAGGTTCGGGCGGCATTTTTTCTCCTTCTCTGTACATGGGAGCGACGTTGGGAGCCGCTTATGGAGTAATACTGAAGTATCTCTTCCCTGGGCTGGCTCTCAGCCCGCCAGCTTTTGCCGTCGCCGGTATGGCCGCATTATTTGCCGGAGCCACCGGAGCGGCCGTAACCG
>JAHECH010000372.1 GCA_024641835.1 Deltaproteobacteria bacterium | reverse complement strand
CCCAAAAGGACGAAGGGCCTTGACAACCAAGTCTTTTCTCCCTTTCATTTTCTTCCCCGACACAGTGAAAACCTCCTGAACGGGAAAATCGGACCAGAAAGCCTTCCGCTATGGTTAAACGGAAAAATGGGTTTGTATTAGCAACTCTGAATATAGGCGAGGCTCGACACTTCGGTCAAGAGAGATCATGGGCGAGCACCATGCCTGTTTTGGGCTTTGACATCTCTATCCGTCTATCCTATACTTTCCCCGCCCCTCGGGGAATGGCTTGGACTGACGCACATAGAAAGGCTTGATGAAAGGAGATGGAGACTATGAAAAAAAGGTTCTTGTTCAGTTTGGTTTCGGTTCTAACCCTGTTGGCTTTAGCGACTGCTCCCAGTGTTTTCTCCCAAGAGAAGGTCTACATCAATGGTATCGATGCCAATTTCCCGCCCTTTGCCTTTGTGGATAAGAACGGTAATCCAGATGGATTTGATGTGAGGGCGCTGGACTGGATTGCCAAGGAAATGGGCTTCAAGGTCAAACATCAACCCATGGATTGGGACGGGATCATCCCAAGCCTCAATGCAAAGAAGATTGATATGATTGCGTCTGGAATGAGTGTGAACGAAAAGAGAAGAGAGCAGGTGAATTTCACGATTCCTTACTGGAAGATCGCCCAAGTTCTGGTTGCCAAGAAAGACGCTAAACGCACCGTGGACCAGATCTTTTCCAAGGGAAACAAGGTCGGTGTTCAGAGGGGAACGACGGAAGCGAAGTGGATAGAGGAAAACCTGATCAAGAAGGGGAAGAAGAAATTCTCTCTTGTCTACTACGACTCTGCCCCCCTTGCTGTGGAGGACGTGCTGAACGGCCGGATCGTGGCTGCTGCCATGGATGATGCTCCAGCCAAGGATGCAGTCAAGAAGAAGCCCGTCAAGATAGTGGGAAAATTTGGCATGCCCGATGAGGAGTTTGCCTATGCGGTCCGCAAGGAAGATACAGAGCTGCTGAAGAAACTGAACGAGGGATTGAAGAAGCTGATGGCTTCTCCTCACTGGGCAGAGTTGAAGAAGAAATTTGAGGTGGACTAGCATCAGGATATTCCTGTTCCGGTGGACAACAGAAGGCATCAGGAGTATCTCTGATGCCTTCTAAGTTTTGGGAAGACCCAAAAAAGGGCTGGAATGACCCAATATCTCACAGCGGTTGAGGATGCTTTACCGTACCTGCTGACAGGGTCCCTCGTCACCATTGTCCTGGTCCTTGGGGCTATGGCTTTAGGCCTTGTGTTGGGGGTGATCCTGGCTCTGGTACAGGTGTACGGGAACTCCGGTGTGCGCAAAATCGCGTGGGCCTATGTCTGGTTCTTCAGAGGGGTTCCACTGCTCGTGCTTCTCTTCCTGTTTTACTTCGGTCTCTTCAGCCTTGCGGGCATCAATATTTCAGCGTTTACTGCGGCGGTGATCGTTCTCGGTCTCATCAGCGCTGCTTACCAGTCCCAGATTTTCAGATCAGGCATCCTTTCTCTGCCGGAAGGCCAATTCAAAGCAGCAAGGGCTCTCGGGATGAGTGATCCCAAGGCGATCCTCTTCATCATTCTGCCACAAGCCCTGCGACTGTCCATTCCAGGTTGGTCGAACGAGTACTCCGTCGTCTTAAAGGACTCGGCAGTGGCCTATGCCGTGGGAGTTGCGGAGGTCATGGCTCGTGCCCACTTCGTGGCTTCGCGAACGTACCAGCACTTGCCCCTCTACTTCACCGCGGGAGTGATTTTTCTTATTTTGACATACCTTGGAGTGAAAGCTCTTCGTCTTCTGGAAGAGAAGATGAGAATTCCAGGATATGGGCGATAGAGGTTTGATCGTCATGGCCGAAGATAATCCAGTCCTGAAGGTTGAAAACCTCACCAAGAGATACAGTGGAAAGGAAGTTCTGAAAGATGCTTGCCTCTCTGTCCGCCAGGGTGAAATCAAGGTGCTCATCGGCCCATCCGGCGCAGGGAAAAGCACTCTCCTCCAATGCATCAATTTTCTCGTCATGCCTGACAAGGGCCGCATCTGGCTCGAAGGCCAGGAGATCCTTCATTCAAAGAAAAAGGAACTCTATGCCTACCGGCAAAAGGTGGGAATGATCTTTCAAGATTTCAACCTCTTCGACCACCTTACCGCTCTTAGAAACGTGGAAATCGGTCTGGTGCGGGTCCGGGCCATGGGCCAAGCAGACGCGAGAGAAAGGGCTATGGCAGAACTGGAGAGGGTCGGCCTCAAGGACCATGTTTCCAAGTACCCTGCCCAGCTCTCTGGAGGGCAGAAGCAGCGTGTATCGATTGCAAGGGCGCTTGCCATGGATCCCAAGGTGATGCTCCTCGACGAACCCACCTCCGCACTGGACCCCGAACTGATCACCGAGGTGCACGCGGTTATACGATCTCTTGGCGCTGAGGGCATGACCATGATCATGGCCACGCATCAGATAGGATTTGCCAGCGACCTTGCGGATGAGATCGTCTTCATGGAAAACGGTGCTATCGTAGAAACAGGGCTACCTTCGAAGATTCTCTCTCAGGCAGAATGCGCCAGAACAAGGGAATTCTGCTCCAAGCTGACGGGCCTGTACGGGGATTCACGATAAAATGGGAGAGCTTCAGTTCATCCAGCAGGAAGTGATCCCGGCCCTCATAAGGGGGCTCATGGTCAGCATGCAGTTGATCATTCCCTCTGGAGCTTTTGGCCTTGTGATCGGATTCACCGTGGGCGCGTTACGTGTCTATGGACATCCCTTAGTGGCGGCTGTTTCGAATGCCTATGTCACCGTGTTCCGCGGTTTCCCGCTGGTGGTCCAGCTTTTCATATGGTATTTTGGCCTGCCTCATATAGGCATTTACCTGACCCCTTTCGTTGCATCCGTCATTGGGTTTTCGCTTTGCAGTGGCGCCTACCATTCGGAGTATGTGAGAGGGGCGTTCCTTTCCATAAAGGAAGGCCAGCGCTTGGCCGCTCGGGCCCTTGGTTTCACAAAAACCCGAATGATCTTTTCCATCATCCTTCCGCAAGCCTTCCGTCGGGCACTGCCAGGCTGCGGGAATGAAATCATCTATCTTATCAAGTACTCCTCGCTCGCCTACATGATTACGTGTATTGAACTTACAGGTGAGGGTAAGGTGATTGCTTCGGAAACCTTCAAGTACACGGAGATCTTCATCATTGTTGGCCTGATCTATCTTGTTTTGACCTCTCTCGCGAGCTGGCTCCTCTACCGGCTGGAATGCCACCTTCGTCTTCCGGGGTTCGATCATCATATGCTTTGATGATTTACCTACTTCTGCAATTTGGACTAGTGTGGCGTCCCAAAAATTCCTTTACAGATAACACTGCGACCTCCCCCCTGTCGGGAGGCGATCTTCCAGGCCGCAATCAAATTGATCAGGAACCACTTGGACGGCGGTTTGACCTTGCTCACCGTCCTGAACGAAAGTCGAAGGACACCATTCGCCTCAAGGACCGTAAGTGTTTGACCCACAGTCCTTAAAGCTGATAATATTTCAATGGTGCTTTGTTCGAGCAGGGGGCTTTCTCAAAACGGTTTTCTTCCTCCTCGCGACTGCGTTTCTGGAGTGATGGCTTCGGAAGGGACGGAGAGGAGGACTTTACGTGTGAGAGAAGGGAAAGCATACGGTTTCCTTCGCAGCGCGGGAGGCTAAGAACGGTAAGAAGGGGGTGAGGAAATGAAAGTGCAGGAGTTTATGACCAGCAAGATAGAAGTGATCGATGGCAATAAGTCTGTCTATGAGGCGGCAGAAACAATGGTGGACAGGAGAATCCGTTCCGTTGCTGTCCGTTTCTCTTCTGCGGAGGGCGATTTCGGTGTTCTCACCTCGAGAGACATCGTCTTCAAAGTTCTCGCTAAGGGCATGAACCCGAAAAAGATCAAAGTAGCTGAGATTGCTGCCAAGCCCATTGTTTGCATCGACAAAGAGAGCGACATGGACGATGCGGCGACGCTTATGGAGAAATCGAACATCGCGAGACTTTTCGTTTGTGACGAAGGGAAAATCATCGGCCTTGTTTCTTTGCTAGACGTGATGGCGGCTGAGCTCATCGCACATGCAAGAGGGGATCATGTTTCTTGAAAAGATACTATCGCACGGCAAGAAAGAACGGGAAGTCACAGAGGATATCAGAAAACACATCAAGCTCCTCTGTACGGCCTGCGGCCTCTTCAGAAATGCTCTGGAAAAACAGGACCGGAATCTGATGCGGGACGTGATGGACCTGGAAAGGGAAGGGGATTCCGTCAGGAGAGAGGTCGTCTCTCACATCTATGAGGGCGCATTCCTCCCTTATTTGCGCCCGGATCTGTGCAAGTTCGTGGAACTTGTAGATGAGGTGTTTGGTCTTCTAAAAGACACGAGCGCCTACTACCTGGAAGGGGCACTGCCCGCTAAGCTCAAAGACGACAGTGTGAGAGTCGCACTCCTGAACCAGAGGATGTGCGAAATGCTCTTGCTCACTTTTGAAGCGATGCTCAGAGGGGAAGACCTGAGGGAAAAAATCCTGGCCATCCGGATCTACGAGAAGAAGATCGACGACATCAAGTTCATCTTGATCAGCGATGCCCGCGAAGTTCCCATAGACAACTTCTGGAAAGGGAATGTCCTGGCCGAGTTTCTCTCAGATCTTACCTCCATCAGTGACGGGATCGAAGATGCGAGCGATCACCTGCAGATCATCCATGTCGCTATGACATAGTTTCAGCATGACCAAAAGGGCGCGGAGACCTTATCTGGTGTCCTGAGTCATAAATGGGGTGAATGAGTCAACCCAGCCGGAGCACCCCGGGGGGTGTTCTTCCAGGCCGCAATCAAATTCGTCCAGAGCTATTTGAACGGCACCATTCGCCTCATGGTCTCCCCGGGCAGCCCCAGAAGATGTAGCGCTCCGACTGGCGGGCTCTTCTGTGCCTGTCCGCTGATAAATATCGGGGTCATGGGGGTCTCTTTCAAAATGAGGAAACGAAGAGAGACTGGGAAAGACTCCGCAAGAAGGGGGCAGCGAAGGCGGGCGGCGCGGCTGCATCAATTGTTTTCATGTTCCCCTTTGCATGGGTATTCCCGGGGAGCCCTCCGCCCGCCTCAACCATCGCCTAAAGCTGATCACCGGGCAGCGACTTCTTCGTTTCTCTATTTTGAAAGAGACCCCCATGGCCCCTCGGAAAGCCTCTGAGGGGATATTGCGGTCCTGAGAGAACACCCCCCCCGG
>JAHECH010000371.1 GCA_024641835.1 Deltaproteobacteria bacterium | reverse complement strand
CGCTCTTCCCAAGGCTCGCTATGTTTACCATGTACTTCACCATGATCATTATATTGCTGGTGAGACCCAGGGGCCTCCTTGGGAGGAAGGTTTAGGACCCGATGAATGGAAACGCGGACGAGTCATTGCGGCAGGCTAGCAAACTACCCTTCAATATGGTTCCCTATATCCTCATGGGCGCGATCTTAGCGATTCTACCACCTTTTCTTTCATCTTATCTCCAAAGCGTGACCACTCGGTTTCTCATCTTTGCCCTCTTTGCCATGGGCTATAACCTTGCCTTTGGATATGCGGGCCTTCTCTCCCTCGGACATGCCGTCTTCTTTGGCGCTGGGGGCTACGCGGTCGCCGTGTTGAAGTTACACTACGGCAGTGACCTTTTTTTTGTAGGTGCACCACTTGGAATTCTGGTCGCCACTGTAGTGGCCGCTTTCACAGGACTCATCGCTCTGCGAGTGTCCGGAATATATTTCCTTTTGGTTACATTCGCTCTGGGGCAGTTGGTGTTCAGTGTAGCCTGGAACGTTCAATGGCTGAATAGGCCCGGCATGCAGGGCATTTCCGGTCTCTCACTTCCCACCTTTGGAATTCCCGGAATTACTTTGAATGAGACTTCCTTCTACTATCTTGTCTTCGTCATATTCGTCCTCTGCTTTTATCTCCTATTTAGGATCGTGAATTCACCCTTCGGGCACGCGTTGGCAGGCATTCGCGAGGGCGAAGCCAGGATGGAGGCCCTCGGTTATAATGCGTGGCTTTACAAGTACCTCGCCTTCGTAGTGTCCGGGTTTTTTGCTGGAATAGCCGGAGTATTGTTCGGTTATTACAACTTCATGATCTCCCCCAGTCACCTGGGCGTGGGGACCTCCTTCCTGCCGATGGTTATGGCCATTATCGGAGGCGTAGGTACCCTGGTAGGCCCTGTCATAGGCGCTGCAATCGTCGTCTTCGTCGAACTGTTCGCCAGTATCCTGACACCAGAGCGCTGGCCGTTAATCCTGGGAGGTCTTTTTGTCATCACGATCATGTTTGCTCGCCGAGGAATAGCTGTGTACCTGTTATTGTGGTGGGAAAGTCTAGGACGTAGATATGCACGCATTAAGGGTTGAAGGCCTAGCGAAACAGTTCGGCGGGCTGTACGCCATTAACAACGTCTCTTTCAATCTGAGCGTGGGCGAAAGGTTGGCCATCATTGGGCCGAACGGGGCAGGAAAGACGACGCTCTTCAATCTCATTAACGGACAACTCATGCCCTCAGCAGGCCGAATCTATTTTTTTGAACAGGACATCACCGACCTGCCCACTTATCGTCGTGCGCACCTGGGGCAAGCCCGGGCTTTTCAATTGATAAGCCTTTTGCTCAACCTCTCCGTCCTGGAGAATACGCTGCTGGCACTGTATGGAACAACCCCTTACCGTTTCAAGATGTTCCGTTCGGTCAATGGGTTCGCGAATGTGATGGACAGGGCAGATATAACGCTGAAGGGGCTGGGTTTGTGGGAGAAGAAAGATGAGACGGTGAAGAACCTGGGCTATGGGGAACAGCGACGGCTGGAAATCGGTCTCGGCCTTGCCCTACATCCGAAACTCCTGCTTCTGGACGAGCCGAGCGCTGGCTTGTCCATAGAGGAATGTTCCGAGATCATAGAGATCATTAAGAACTTGGGAGAGGGGGTGACGGTGGTCATCGTCGATCATGATATGGATCTGGTCTTCGGCGTTGCTGACCGGATTATAGTCCTCCATTACGGCCAAATCATTGCGGACGGACCACCCCGAGAAATCCAGGCAGACCCAAGGGTCAGGGAGATCTACCTGGGAATCGAGGAATGACGGAGTCATGCTGGAACTGACCAATGTCCATACGTATTACGGGGAGAGCCATGTGCTCCATGGCGTTTCACTGAAGGTTTCGGAAGGAAGTGCCATCGCCCTGTTGGGGCGCAATGGAATGGGCAAGACCACCACCATACGCTCTGTTGCCGGATTCACGCCTCCCAGGGAAGGCGTGGTTCGTTTCAAAGACAGAGATATCACTCACATGAGGCCCTATCAGATCGCCCAAATGGGCATTGGACTCATCCCGCAAGGTCGACATATATTCCCCTCCCTGAGCGTTAAAGAGAATCTCATTATGGCTGCCCGAACTCGATCAAAGGCTCATGCTTGGTCACTAGACCAAGTCTACAGCCATTTCCCGGCCTTGAAGGAGCGAGCAGGCCTGAAGGGGAATCTCCTCAGTGGTGGAGAGCAGCAAATGCTCGCCATCGGGAGGGCTATGATGACGAATCCGGATCTCCTTTTGATGGACGAGCCTTCAGAAGGCCTCGCACCCATGATCGTTCTTGGGATTGGCAAAATCATCACGCAGCTCAAGGAGAGCGGATTCTCCATTTTTCTGGTGGAACAGAACTATCCTCTGGCACTCAAGGTGGCCGATTATGCCTACATCATCAGCAAAGGCGCCGTGGTGTACCAGTCAAGGCCTGAAGAGTTGGCAGCAAATGAAGATATCAAAGTGAGGTTTCTCTGTGCGTCCGAACGATAGACCTGGCAGGGCAAGAGGTTCATTCCTTACTGGGATGCTGGATTTCATCCTTCGATGACGATAGTCTCCTGACCTCAGAAATATGCCTCTTCTCCGGGTGAGACCAGCCGGGTGAAACCCGTCTCTCCTATGGACACTTCCTGAGAAGAAGGCATGATCATCAAGAAAGTCTCCACAGAATCTGTCTGGGAACCATTCCTCTTCCTTGGACCTCCTCGGGAGGGATTCCTTCTGCCATACATGTCTTCCACATGAAATTATCCATGCGGATGAAAGGGGTGAGATCATCGACCCCGGGTCGCTTGACTCTGGTCACGGTTACAGATAAAACGTCCGTGGAGTGAATGATCTCCCTGTCGGCGTGGCGGGTGCCACATCCTCCCTTTGCACCAAGACAGGGTGAAGCAGACCTCAGGGTGCAGAAATGGCCGCGTTCTTTGCCCTTCCTGAGAGATAAAGTAAAATGATGTGGCCATGGTCCATAGGGGACAGCCTGTGGGCTTACTTTTTCGTGGAGGAGATTCTCAGCTATGAGAGAAGATGATTCGCAAGCCATGACAGAACCGAACGCCGAAACTGCGCCAAAAGGACAAGTCCCCTTCATCCAGACGATTCTTCAGATCCTTTGGAATCTTGGCCTCATCTCCGTTGGAAGCGTCCTTTGCGCGCTTGCAGTTAATGGGATCCTCGTCCCGAAACAGTTTTTGAGTGGAGGCTTCACAGGCCTCGCTCTTCTTATTCACTACCTTTCTCCTGCTCTTCCCATTGGAGGCATCTACTTTGTCCTCAATATACCGCTCTATGCTCTCGGGTGGAGGTACGTGGGCCGGCGGTTCTTTCTCTACAGCGTGGCTGGCATGGTCATCTTTTCTGCAGCGGTCCAATTTATCCGCTTCCCCCTTCCTGTCTATGACCAGTTCTTGAGCGCTCTTCTTGCCGGCATCATCGTAGGGGTTGGCGGCGGGATCGTTCTCAGGTCCTATGGCTCAGCGGGAGGGACGGACATTCTCTCCGTCATGCTCATGAAGCTCTTCTCCATCCGTCTCGGCACAACAATCCTTGCCTTCAACGGCCTGATCCTTATCTTCTCGGCCTTGCTTTTCAGCCTGGAGCAGGCCCTTTACACACTTGTTTATATGTACATCTCATCTCAGATGGTGAACCTGGTGGTGACGGGGTTGAGTCAGAGAAAAGCGGTCTACATTGTTTCTGCCGCTTGGGAGGAGATTTCCCGGAGGATCATCCATGACATCAGCCGGGGGGTCACCATCATGGAGGGTCATGGGGGTTTCACAGGGGAGAGGCAACCTGTGCTCTACACGGTCATCACCTTCAGGGATCTCGCCCGGCTCAAAGCCATGATCCGCTCCGTAGATCCAGATGCCTTTGTCGTGGTAAGCGATACCCTGGAAGTCATGGGCCAGCGCATTGGCAACCAGCCTCACTGGTAACGGGCTCTTCAGCTGCAGCGTTTAGCTGTCGGCTGAAAGAGCAAGGTTAGGAATTCCAGCCTTATTAACAAAATTGCTCCTAATCGGTCATCCGGCAAGGTGTTTTGACAAACGCTCATAAGCCAGCAGGTAAAATGCCGCCAATCCCTTCACATACTCTGCTTTGCGGTGAGAAAGTCCGCATTTCATAAGATCTGCGACTGAACTCTCACTCAGCCTTCTCGGGGCTGGAAAAGCCCAAAGGCCATTCACATGCTCGCCAAACCGTTCGATGATCCGCGTTCTAATACGATAAGCAGCTGCCAATGAGATCTGTTGCTCGGTGATGGCAATGACGAGCATTTCAAACAGAGATGCAGGTCGCATGGGCTTGAGGCCATAAAGCTCTTGTGTTATCGGTCCTAAGATTGAGTGGGATGCGGTGATCCGGTAGAATGGCCGCAGATCCAGATCAGCGAAGATGATCCATCTGGCTATCCGTTTGACCTCTGATGCACTGTCCGGCAGATCGGTCCGGATCTGTAACGTAGCAGGGTCACGACGGACTTGGCGCAATTCCAACACTGTCGGGTTATCTTGGATTCTAACCGCGGAGCGAAGAACAGAGAAATCCTGGAACGGATCGGGCGCGAAACTGCTCCCAACACGTAAACTTAGTCTCAGATCATACGGACCGACCGACGAAAAAGATAGGACAGTCATGTTAATACCGATGGCCTATGTCTTTCATTCTTGCTCATTTTAGATGAAGGAGGCTCAAGTGGTCAAGCAAAAGGCGGTGAAGAAAAGGGTCTCGGCATCATATGAAATCTGCCTTGGCAGATTTCATATGATGGATCTTATTCCCTTACCCAAGCTATGGCGCCTCTCGGACACTCCTCTGCGCAAATGCCGCAGCCCTTGCAGTGGTCATAATCGATCTCGCGGCGGTTTTCTCTGCGATCCATGTGAATAGCCAGATCCGGGCAGTAATCATAGCATCGGCCGCAGAAGTTGCAGATGCCGCAGTGAAAGCACCGCCTGGCGGATGAAACGGCCTGGCTCTTTGTGTACCGGCCTTGCCTGGGGTCTATCCGCGGAGTCTTCCTGAAATGGGCCACATTCAGTTCTTCTATCCTGACCACCTGTGCCATGGGCCTCACGGGACGATCCGCGGAGCCCAGGAGGGATGATTCCACAGACAAGGCTCCTAATCGACCTACGGCGTAACTCTCCATGGTTTCCAGGGGCAGTTGTTTCAAAGACAGATCGAGGACC
>JAHECH010000007.1 GCA_024641835.1 Deltaproteobacteria bacterium | reverse complement strand
ATCAAAGATAATGGCCTCATTAGTATCCGGGAAGGTATATTCCAGTCCTTCCTCTCGAAGATTGAATTCCTTATAGGCCGGATGGCCGTAGTAGCGTGTAAAATGGGCGCAAAAATTCCCACGAAATCCGGGAGAGGGGAGATCCTCCGTGATCGCTCCCCCGCCCAAATGATCCAACCGCTCAAAGACCCCAACCTTCAATCCTGCCTTGGCCAGGTACGGCGCAATGGTCGTTCCGTGATGTCCTCCTCCAATGATGATCGCATCGTAAACTTTGTCAGCCATTTCGTTACCTCCTCGTTAAATTTTCTTGTTTGAATATGAAAAGGAACAACGACTCCGCCAGTTATCTGAGTCCCTTGAAAACCGAAGCCAGCTTGTCCGCCTTTTCGTCAGGCGATGCCCCTTCGATGAACACACACGCCCTCCTCATGTCCGGCGGCGGGCACAGCTCAGTGAGCTGGACAGGCTTGAGGGCCTCCGCGCTCAGGCCGAGTTGATTCGTCCCCCATTTAGGAATGGCCATTGGCCTCCTGAGCAGCGCCATCATCTTGCTTCTTGCAACATACCTCAGCTCTCCCACCTCATTGCTCACCGTGACCAAGGCAGGCAGCCCTGCCTCAACCACTTCGTAGCCCACCGGGACAAGCTTTTCCACCACCACACTGCTATCCTTGATCTTTATCGACCGCGCCAAGCTGATGGACGGAATGCCAAGCAATTCAGCCAAGATCAGGCCCACCTGCCCTGAGTCCCAGTCTCCGGCTTGCCTCCCTGTCAGGATCAGATCATACTCGCCAAGCTTCTTGATCGCGGAGGAAAGCACGTAAGCGATGGAACGACTCTCCAGCCTCTCGAATGCAGGATCTTCCAGAAGGATCAAGGCATCAGCCCCGGCCGCTAACGTCTTTCTCAGCACAGTATCCGAAACCTTCCTGCCCATGCTCAAAACAGTGATCTTTCCCCCCGCCTCTTCTTTCATCCTGATCGCTGCTTCCAGGGCGTTTTCGTCATAGGGGCTGATCACATCCGGAGCATCCACCACGACCTCTTTCTTCTCAACATTGACGCTGACGTTTGAAAACGGCGCTTCCGGATCGGGTATCTGTTTCGCACAAACGATGATTTTCGCCTCTTTCATGATCACTCCTCCAGTTTCTTGATCAATGCGGGCAGGATCTCCTTGTAATCACCAACCACTCCAAAGTCGGCTACCTTGAACATATTGCAGCCGAGATCCGTATTGATCGCGATGATTTTCTTTGATCGAATCATTCCCACCAGATGTTGAACGGCCCCTGATATCCCGACGGCCACATAGGCTTCAGGGGAAATCATCGAACCGGTCAAACCGACCTGGTGGTCAGAGGACATCCAACCTTTGTCTACAACCGGTCTACTGCATCCGACCATTACCTTCCCATGGGTCTTGCTCAGCGCCTTGGCCAAGGCGATCAGCACTTCAAAATCCTCTTTCTCAGCGATCCCTCGTCCACCGGATATGACGATGTTCGCTTTATCCAGTTCGACGACTTCCTGTTCCACCGTCTTCAGGGACTTGACCCTTATGAGGGATTCATCGAGAGGGGGGGTCAGGGGCACCATCTCGCTCTTCGTCGCCGTTTCCTCTACCGGCTCAAAAGCCCCTCTCCTCACGGTGACGACCTGAGGGCTGCCTTCCGTCTTCACGATGGCCACAGCGTTCCCCCCATAGATGGGTTTTGTGCGAATGAGCGCTTTGTCCGCAGGATCGATCTTCAATCCGGTGCAGTCCGTGGTCAGCTCCGTATTCAGCCGATACGCGAGCCTAGGGGCCACTTCCCTGCCCACAAAAGCATGGCTGATGAGAAACACTCTGGGCACAATCTGCTTGCACAGCCACTCCAAGGCCCCTACCCAGGCATCGGGTTTAAAGCCTTTGAGGAGCGGATGCTCCAGCCGATAGACCTTATTCAATCCATAAGACGCAACCGATTCTGCCAACAGAGAGGTTTCATGTCCGACCACAACGGCTGAGGCTCCGGTGCCCAGCTCCTTTGCCAGGCCGCTTCCCCCTCGTATCAGTTCGAGGGTCTTCTTGTCCAAGGCACCCTCTTTGGTTTCAACCAATATCAATACGTCACTCATCGCTCCCAGCCCTCCCTATTCCTGATTGTTTTAATACTTTCTACCGCCTTATTGACGACTTGCTAAAAAGCCTTAAACCGCCTGCCTCAGTCATTCCGGCGGAAGCCGGAATCCAGGGATACCAAGAACTTCTGGATACCAAGAACTTCTGGACCCCGGCTTTCGCCGGGGTGACGGCTTAGAGGACTTCTTACGAGACCGTCATCATTTGTTCGGCACAGGATTCCCTGCCTATTCCAATGAACGCAAAACCAGCTCGTTGAGGTCCATGACCTTCAGTTCCTTTTCCAATCCCAGGGTCTTCAAAGCATCTTCCAGCATGATGAGACACAGAGGACAGGCCGTGATCAGGACCTCTGCCCCGGTGGCGTGGGCTTCCCTCACCCTGATTTCGCTCATTCTTGCCTCACCATCCAGTTCTTTCCCCTGCCACATCCTTCCTCCTCCTGCGCCGCAGCAGAGGCTGTCAGGACCATGGTGACCCATCTCGATCAATGTAGTACCGGGGATCGCGCGGATGACGTCCCTTGGTTCCTCAAAGATCCGATTGTGCCGACCGAGATAACAAGGGTCATGATAAGTCACCGTGAGTTTTCCGTTCGTCTTGAACCGGAGTTTTCCATCGCCGATGAGTTCCCTTAACAGCAAGGAGTAGTGCCTCACTCCAAAGTTCTTTTCCGGGTATTCGTTGAGAAACGCATGGAAGCAATGGGGTGAGGAGGTCACGATCTGCTTGATGTCATATTGAGTGAAAAGGTCTAGGCAGTTCGCCTTCTTCTCCTGAAATAGACCTACCTCTCCAACCACTCTGGCGATGTCCCCGCAGCACGGTTCCTTTTCGCCAAGAATCCCAAAACTCACCCCTCCATGCTTCAAGATGCTCGAGAAGGATTTGGCTATGGCCTGGGCTCTTGCGTCGATGGAGGTCGTGCATCCGACAAAATAGCAGAGATCAGCCCCCTTCCCGCCCTTTGCCAGGGCAGGGATATCCAAACCCTTTGTCCAGGCCGCCTTCTCCCTCTTGGAAGAAACCCAGGGGTTCTCATAATTAAAGAGCCTCTCAAGGGTCTGGTTCATGAGATCAGGCACGCCCGTTCCTTCCTGGATAAGCATGGCCCGCTTTCTCGAAACGGCCTCAAAGGTGGCGCCGTACACAGGGCAGACCTCCAAACACGCTGCACAGGTCGTACAGTGCCAGGGCGCCTTGGGATCTATCGGATGATCCTTGGTGAGAAACCGAATATCTCCGACAGGAGAATGTTGTTGCCACAATCCATGAATCGTGGCTTGGATAAAATCGCGGGGCCCAAAGGCTTCGCCCGCGCCGGTCGACGGACATGCTTTCACACAACGCCCGCATCGCATGCAGGCATCATAGAAGACGACATCTCCGATCTTCAGGGGCGTATCGATAAAATCCAGCGACGCCTCGTCCGTATTCAGCGGCGCTTCGTCGAGTTCCTGGAAAGATGGGGATGTTTCTCTAGATCCTTCTGAAGAATGATGAAGGTAATAGGCAGCAGGCGCTCCCACCATGTGAAATAGTTTGGTAAAAGGGATTATGGCGATGAATCCGAGGCTCAACAGGGCATGACCCCACCAAAGATAGGGATAGGCCGATTGCGCCGTCGAATCTGAGACCAAACCTGCCATCCATAACCCAACAAAAGACCAATGGCCCCAAGCCGGCTTCTGAGATGCCAATCTTGCCCCTTCCAACATGAAACCCGAACATACCACAATCAGCAACCATAGGGGCACCAAAGCATCTTCCAGCCTCTGTTCAAGCCTTGGGATACGTTGAAGGTACCTGCGAACAAGCGCCCAGAGGATCCCTGCCAAGAGGATCAGCCCGCCGATTTCCATGGACAGCTCAAAATAAAGATAGGTCCTGCCCACCAGGAATCGGTGCAAATGCTCATGTATGAGCAGCAAGGTCGTGCCTACAGACAAAATGACGAATCCCCAGAACATCAAGGAATGCATGATGCCAGCTGGCAGTTCACCCTTCAGCACACGCAGGCCCAGGAAAACATCCAACACGGTTTGCTTCAAGGCCTGTCGTGAAAAAGCAACCTTGCCTTTTGGTGTGCTTTTCAGCCAAACGAATACATGAGCGGCAACACCTATAAGAAACAGACCTACAGCAAAAGCAGCTGCAACATAAAAGAGCCAAGCTTCCCCGATCTTCCAAAAGATCGCCCTTTCTGGTATCATGAAAACCCTCTCAGGCTTGCTTTACCCATTCCCCTGGAGGTGAACTCCGCCAAAGTCCTGGATTTCTGGTTGTCCTTTCAGTCTTCTACCAAAGCAAGCGCATCTGTGGTTCACCACTTCACGCACTCATGATCACGAGGTTCTGCCCCTTTCCTGACAGACCTTTCGCAGACTGAAGCCCTCAGTGATGATCTCCTCAACTGTTTACCTGTTGTGACAGTTTGATCGTATTACCTCCCAAATCAATTGACATGTCAAAGCAATAAGTTTTATATATCTATAAGTCTAGCTTATAGATTCTATATGCAAATCAATCTCAATCACCTTCGAGTTTTCTACTATGCGGCCAAGGACAAAAACCTCACCAAGGCGGCGGAGGCGCTTTTTGTGACCCAGCCGGCCGTGACCATGCAGATCAAAGCCTTGGAACAATACCTTGAAGTAGCCCTCTTCAGAAAACGGGGGAAGTTCCTTGAACTCACGGATGAGGGCAGCGTTCTTTTCAAGTATGCTGAGAAACTATTCAGCATCGTGGATGAAATGGAGCACGCCTTGAAAGGCTTCGCCACCCTCACCCATGGCTCCCTCATCATCGGTACAACACGCAGTTTTGCCAGGCATCTCATGCCCGGACTCATTTCTCGCTACCAGGAGAAATTTCCCAGCATAAAAGTATCCCTGGAGGTGGGAAGCTCCAGCGAAATCGCCGAAGGTGTGGCGAATTTCAAGTACGACCTCAGCATCATTGGGGCAATCCCACTTCCGAGCAAAGTCAAGGTTATTCCATACAAGCCCGAGGAGTTCTGTCTGGTCGTCTCACCGGATCACCGCTTTGCTAAAAGAGGCGTGGTGTCGTGCCGGGAACTTCGAAGCGAGCCGATCATCATCCGAGAACCGGGGTCAGGCTCCAGGCATTTCATGCTTTCCTTTTTGGACTCTTATGGTGTCAAACCATCCGTCCTTGTGGAGGCAGGCAGTGTGGAGTTCATCAAGGAGTACGTCATTCAGGGCCGCGGGATATCTTTCCTGTACAAACCCGAAGTGCAGATGGAAGCGAAAATGGGTCTTCTCAGGCCCGTGGAGCTTGTCGAGGGGCCCATCTACATTCAAACTATCATCGTGGTTCCTGAGGGCGTGACCCTCTCACCGCCATCCAAGGCTTTTCTTGGACTGGTCAACGGTCTCCAGTCCCCTCAGGACAAAAGGAATTGCGAAAGGTCACGGCCCCACTCCGCCAGGAGGTGGTCTTCCAAGCCTTCTCCATAGCCAAGGCTTGAGCCTGCTCAGAACCAATCGGTGTGCATATGGGAACTTTTACCGGCAAACTGCTCAGGGTCGATTTGACCCGAAATAAGTCCACGGTGGAAAGAATTCCTGACCAGCACTTCAGGGATTTTATTTCCGCAAGAGGCTTAGGCTCCAAGTACCTCTATGACGAGATCAAACCGGGGACGGACCCACTCAGCCCGGAAAACAGACTGATCCTTTCCATAGGCGTTCTTGGGGGAGCGGGACTCCAGGGCTTTTCCAAATGGGCCGTGACGACAAAAAGCCCCCTTACGGGCACGATTTTTCGATCTATCACGGGCGGAAATTTCGGGGTCTGGATGAAGCATGCGGGCTACGACTTCGTCATCATTCAGGGAAAAGCAGATAAACCCTGCCACGTTCACATAGACAGGGAGGGGGTCTATTTCCTGGATGCCCGGGATCTCATCGGCCTGGATTATCGGACGGTACAAATTAAGCTTAAGGACAAACACGGCCCTCACACCGAGTCGGCCTGCATCGGACCTGCCGGCGAAAAGATGGTTCGTTACGCCGTGATCTCCTCTGGAGAGCGCACAGCTTCCAGGGGCGGAGTGGGAACCGTGATGGGATCAAAGAATCTCAAAGCGATCTCCATCAACGTGCCCATTCGGAAACCCGCTCCCCACGATCCAGCAAGGTTTGCGAACCTGGCCAGGAAACAAATCGAAATATTGAAGCAACATCCCCGAAAAAAAAACATGAGTATCTTCGGTACCCCGTACATCACCACCGTCGTAGACAGCCTCGGCATCTTACCGGTGAAGAACTTTCAGGAGGGAAGCATCCGGACCGTTCAGGAGATTGCCGGCAAGGACTTCTTGGAATTAAAGAGGACCAAAGCGGGCTGTCATGTGTGCATGACTCGGTGCGGCGGGATGCGGGATGTGACCCAGGGGCCTTTCAGCGGTTCCCGAATCGATGGTCCGGAGTACGAGACGATTTATGCCTTCGGGCCATTGCTCGGCCTCACAGATAAGCAGTTCGTCATCAATGCCAACGCCTTGTGTGATTACTATGGCCTTGATACCATCAGCACAGGGGTATGCGTCGCCTATGCCTGTGAGCTCTTTGAAAAAGGGCTGATTTCTCACTCCGATACAAACGGGCTCGACCTTCGATGGGGTAATCAAGAGGCTCTTTTTTCTTTGATCGAGATGATCGGCAAGAGAGAAGGGCTTGGTGAGCTACTGGGAGAAGGAGTGAAAAGGGCCGCCGAATGCCTGGGCGGCGATGCGATTCAATATGCCATGCACGTCAAGGGCCTTGAGATGCCGGGATATGATCCGAGAGGGGTGAAAGGTTATGGCTTGAGCATGGCCACATCGAACATTGGAGGCAGCCACATGTACGGCCGGCCGAGAGACGAACTCTCCGGGAAAGTCGATCCCTATGTCGAAGAAGGCAAGGGCAGGGCCATCGCTCGGGTCCAGAAGGAGCAGGCACTGGAAGACTCCCTCATCGCCTGCACCTTTGGAAACACGGGTCTGGACCTCCAATTCTATTCTGAGGTTCTTGTCGCCGCCACGGGTATCGACGCTTTTGGAAGCCAGGACAACCTGCTTGAGATAGGCGAAAGAATCCTCTGCCTGGAAAGATGTTTCAACATCAGGGATGGATTCAGCCGCAAGGATGATTCTCTACCACAGAGAATGCTCTCCGAGCCATTAAAACATGCTGGACCGGCAACCGGCCAGCTTGTAAGCCATCTGGACAGGCTCCTGGATGAATACTATGAAGCACTCGGGTACACCAAAGAAGGCATACCGAGCGTTGAAAAACTCAAGGAATTGAGAATAGATCGATGTCCTGACCCTTGAGACCCCTTTTCAGCACCGGTCATATTCCGCCGGACCCGCACCCGCAACCATCACGTCAAGGCTACCTGTTGATCTCATCGAAGGTTTCCTTCCTGCCATTTGGCGAGATATTCCCCGAAGACTTTTTTTATTCTTTGATCCTTAGGCTCTCTGGGCACCATCTTTTTAAGGGTATCCACAAACGCCCTTGCCGGATGGGAAAGGTGTTGGTTCTTGAGATAGGCGATGCTCACGTCGAGAAATAGGTCTTCCCCCTCCACAGGAGCAGTAGCCAATTTTTTCTCTTTGAGTTCAGTAGCCACCGCCTCGCGCACCAAAAAGGATATGCCCTCCCCACGCTGTACAAGTTGCTTGATAAATTCCGTGTTGCTGGTTTCCATGAGAGCATTTGGGCTTAGTCCCCTCTCACTGAACAGTTTGTTCACCAGTTTTCTCGTACCTGAACCTACCTCCTTCATGATGATTTGTTCATCTGAAAGTTCCTCAACTGTGACCGCCTTTCTATGTGCCATGCGATGGTCCGGAGCCAAGATCAGCACCAGCCGATCCCGCTTGAAGGGCAGAAAGGTGACATTGGGGTCATCCTCAACCTTTGCAATCACAGCCACCTCGTTCTTCAAATCCACGAGGCTGCGTATGATGTCGAAAGAACTGCCTTCGTCAAGGTACACTTTGATATGGGGATAGGCTTCCCGAAAACTTGAGATGAGAAAAGGCATGAAGTAGCGAGCATAGGCTTTGCTGGTTCCTAACCGAAGAATCCCTCGCTTCAGTTTTCTCATCTCCTCTATGACATCTTCGATTTCTCTTTCATATTCAAAGATCTTTTTTGCATACTCATAAAGAGTGGCCCCCTCATCGGTAGGGTAGAGCCTGCGCCCTTTTCTCTTGAAAAGTTTCAGATTGCACTGATCTTCGAATATCTTTATCTGGGCTGTGACGGCAGGCTGGGTGATAAAGAGCTTCCCCGCAGCACTGGTGAAGCTCCCCGACCGTGCGGCTTCATAGAACACCCGAAGCTGGTTCAAGTTCAGCATCGCGGAATGACCCCGCCTATGATGGTTAAAGTGATTTTATGAATTGGATTGATTTATAAGCTACCTTTATAGATATCATAAGAAAAAACTAATTGACATAGCTTTGTGTTTGATCCATATGATATATTTAATAATTTCCTTCGTCTAACTTTTCCAACCCTTCATCAAAACCCTGTATCTGGCGGAGGGCTCCAATATGGCTTGCGCCAGCTCTATCCCTAATAGACGTACGTCTCTTCCATTACCCCTCTCTTCTTCGTCATTTGAGATAAAATGGGGGAGGGAAAAAGCGTTGCCAACCTCTGAATACTTGATTTTTGTGGGTATTCGGAGACCCCGTGTCGATGTTCCAATAACGTAACCCTTTAGAAGGAGGGAGAAAATGGCTAACCCGAGTGTAGGAAGGTTTCCCGATCCCCACGACTTCAAGGTCCCGAAGGAACTTGAAGGGTGGGAAGAGATGTATCCGTCGCACTATCTATTTTCCAAAGACAGGGAGAAATGGGAAAAGAGTCAGTTCTGGTATCAAGACAAAATACACGACCCAGAGCCTATGCCTCCCCTTGACCTCATATTCCATGAGGCATGGCAGATTTCGCTATCACAATATACGACCAGGGTATTCTGCATACCGCCAGCCCAAGGGATCGCTCAGAGAATGTTAGGGTGTTACATGTACATCTGCGCTATTAATCCGCCACCGGACGAAGTCATCGCAGAAAAGGCGCAGCTATTTCAGAAGCGGGCGTTCTATGTGTTTCAGCACTATGATGAATTATGGGACAAGTGGATTACCAAATTTAGGGCTCTGGGTAAAGAGATGGCTGCGGTCGAGATTCCCCGGGAACTTCCAAAATTCGTTCCTGATGAGCAGGTTCTCCCCGCGCCTAAAGGTTGTTATGTCTCCCATGACATGAAAGAGGTCTTCGACATACTGGTCAATCAGATGTTCAAGGGCTGGCAGTACCATTTTGAGATGCTCAACCTGACCTATCTTGCCTATCTCATGTTTGCCGACGTAGCAAGGAAGCTTTTTCCCGGTATTAGTGAGAGTGCCATCGGTAAGATGGTGGCCGGAGCCTATGTCTCCATGTTCCGTCCGGAGGAAGAGCTCTGCCGACTCTCCAGGTTGGCGACCTCCTCTCGCGGTATTGCAGATATCCTCAAGAGTGGGATGTCGGTCGATCAGAAGCAAGCTGAGCTTAAAAAGACACCGGATGGCAGGCACTGGCTTGAGGAGTATGAAAAAGCCAAAGACCCCTGGTTCTACGTATCATGCGGGAGCGGCTGGTTCCACTATGAGGGGAGCTGGATCTCTAAGCCGGATATTCCATATAGTTACATCCAGAGCTACGTTGAACGGATTGAAAAGGGAGAGAAAATCGAGCGGTCTCTGGATGCGATCGAAAAGCAAAGAGACGATATCGTCGCCAAATATCGTCAACTGATAAAGAGCGATGAAGACAAAAAGGCATTTGACGATGCATACAAAACCATAAGGACCATTTATGTCTTTGCTGAGGATCACCTCTTTTGGGTTGAGCACTGGTTCCACACCATTTGGTTTGCCAAAATAAGAGAATTGGGAAGGCTCTTGGTCCATACCGGAATGCTCGATGAAGAAGATGAAATATTCATGTTCAACCGCTACGAGGTTCCCGAGATTCTTACGGAGGTGGCCACCGCTTGGGCATTGGGCGTGGATGTCCCCATGAGAAGCAGTTATTACAAGGCAAAGGCCAAGAAAAGGAAAAAGATCCTTGAAGCCGCCAGAAAGTGGATGCCAACCCCAGCCCTTGGGGTGCCGCCTGAAGAAGTGGCAGAACCATTTACCGTCATGCTATGGGGGATCACCACCGATAAGGTAAAGGAGTGGCTCAAAGGCATGGGAGAAGCCAGGCCAGAGGATATTTCAGTGCTAAAGGGCTTCGCCTCTTCAGCAGGCGTTGTGCAAGGCCCGGCCCGGGTTCTCAAGAGCCTCGGGGAGATTACGGGTCTTCAACCGGGAGAGATCCTGGTCTGCCCCTGCACCAACCCGTCCTGGGCGCCTGTGTTTGGGAAGATTGGCGCTGCGGTTACGGACATCGGTGGACTGACCTGCCATGCGGCTATCGTATGCAGGGAATATGGCCTGCCGTCAGTTACGGGAACAGGAGTCGCTACATCGGTCATCAAGACAGGGGATATTCTCAAGGTTGACGGTGATACCGGTGTGGTGACTATTGTTAAGAGAGCGTAATGGTTGTTTGACGGAAGTATGGAGTAATGGGCCGGCAAAACATAATTCAGGCAAGGTGTCCTCGCTACCATTACTCCATACTCCAACACACTTTTTTAAGGAAACGCTTTTCCCTACCGACCTTCGGAGTCTGAAATGAGTTACGTCATCAACTTCCAAGACGTGGACAAGAATTCCCTTCCCCTCGTGGGAGGCAAGAACGCCAGTCTGGGAGAGATGATCAGGGCTGGGATCCGGGTACCACCCGGGTTTGCTGTAACCACGGAGAGCTATCTCGCCTTCATCACGGAGACAGGAATAAAGGATAGGATCTACGTTGTTCTCACAGGCCTCAATCCTGACGATGTCCAGTCCATCAATGACGCGAGTGAACAAGTTCAAAACTTGATCACCGGCGCCTCCATGTCCCAGGATATCAAAACAGCCGTAGAAAAAAGCTATTCCGAGCTTTGTGACCAGTGTTCCGTTGCTTCTCTGCCGGTCGCTGTTCGTTCCAGCGCAACAGCGGAAGATTTACCTTCAGCAAGCTTTGCTGGCCAGCAGGATACTTATCTCTGGATTCAGGGTGCAGCGCAGGTCATTGAAAGAGTCCAGCGGTGTTGGGCGAGCCTTTTCACTCCAAGGGCGATCAGCTACCGGATCAAGAACAATTTCCCCCATGAAAAGGTGCTCATCAGCGTAGGCGTACAAAAGATGGTGAACGCAAGGGCTGCGGGTGTGATGTTCACCCTGAATCCCACGGACGGAGACTTGTCCAAGGTGCTGATCGAAGGAAGCTGGGGACTCGGTGAGACGGTGGTCTCCGGGTCTGTAAACCCGGACAAGTTCATCGTGGATAAAGTGGTCATGGAGACCACAGAGAGAACGATATCGACCAAACACATTGAGTGTGTTTACGATCCTGATAAGGAAGAAGTGGTCAATGCCGATGTGGACGCGGACATGCGGTGCGCCTGCTGTCTTGAAGATAGAGAGGTTAAGGAACTGGCCAATCTGGGGAAACACATTGAAAACCATTACGGACGGCCCATGGATATCGAATGGGCGATCGACAAGGATCTTTCTTTCCCTGAGAATATGTTTATCGTCCAGGCGCGTCCGGAAACGGTATGGAGCCAGCGGAAGCCCAAATCCGTGATTGGAGCCAAAAGCGGATACCAATTGCTCATGGAACAAGCCATGAAGCGCATTAAACTGACTGAATAGGTTCTCTTGATAGCTTCAAGCGACACCTCAAAGCGAGGGATGGTGAACGAAGTCAAATTGCGGCGCAGAGACTTGCTCTAAGGAAATATCCCGCACCATAGAAGGTTACAGGAGTCTTAAATCGCGTCGGCGGGGCAGTAGTGAAGAACCCCGTGCTTCCGCACGGGAGTTCTTCTATAGAAAAAGCCATTCAACTTGGGGGCTATCTGCGTTCAAGCCCCCGTGGCCATTCATCCCCGCTCTTTCGAGCGGGGCATTCTGGCTTTTTCACGTCAACTTTTTATCTACTGAAAGGAGGAGACGTATGGAAGACAAGAAGATTGGTTTTGGACCCACTGGACCTTCTGCCGGCCTTATTCAATTGATCGTCCTAACCGTAGCCGGGATTCTCTTATTTGTCTACGGTATTTCTGTGGAACTCATTGTGATGAAAATCATTCCTGCAACTCTCATCATGTTGGTTGCCCTCGGCCACCTAGTTCTCCTTGGGGACAACTTCCCCTTTGCACCCCCTGCGGGAAAATGGACACCCGATAAGTCTCGCTTTGCCGCAGGTGTGGGCATGACGGTGATCTGGGCTCTGTTCACCTTCGTCATCCTCCTGTTTATGCGGTTCATTTACCCACGGTGGCCGGTCGGGCCCCTCTATCTCTGGTTCGGAGTGATTGCATTTTGGCTCACCCTACTCTATGGGATCAACTGGAACGGTTGGCCCTTCAAGGGGCGCCTCCACCCGTGGGGAACCATGGGAGTGAGTTTCGTCATCGTTATGGCTATTTCCATCATTATCTGGAATGGACTGACCAACCTTGACGGGACACCCTTTGCTGACAGCCCGATGAACCACAAGGGCCCCTTCAATGTCAACTGGTTGACAGGATACCTTGTCTGGTACATCGCTTGGTTCTTCGTCTTCAATCCGGTTTTCACGACGCAAGGCTGGCCCTTCAGAAAATGGGGGCATCCGGGCGCAGCTGTGGGGCAGACGATCCTTGCCCTTATACTGGGCTATATTTTCTGGAGTGGATCTCTGGGTCTTGGCATTAGCCCAACCTTTTCCTTCGCCGCTGTCGCTTCATCGATCATATTCTGGCCTCTCGTCTATTCCTGGCATCTCCAGTTCTGGGGAATCACAAAATACACCCATTTTAGTAGGGCCATTTTGGCATTCGTCGTTGTGTGCATCATCACCGTTGTCTGGATCTTCATTCTAAGGCCAATCCTTGGCCCTGCGGCTGAGGCCATCGCGGCGGCGAAGCTCCCTGCAGACATCAATATCCTCATCATTTACGTTAACCTTTGTATCGTCGGACCGGCCCTCATCGCCCACAATGCCTTCTGGTTGAGATGGCCGCTAACACTGCCAGCGCCCCCGGGGACACCGCCTCCTGATCAAGCTGGATAGAGTGGCGAGTCCCTGGAGCCGCCAATCAGTCCACAGAAACTGCGGGGAGAGGGGGAAGACTATGGTACCCCCTATCCCCCGCCCAGAAGATGAGAAGGAAATCACTGCTGCCCCGACGTTATAAGTCGAAGATGATCTTCCTGGCATCTTCATAAATGGTTTTTCCTTCATCGGCGAGGATCGATTTCACATGCCTTTTTACTGAAGCCTTTTTGATTGAATTATTCTTCGAAAGTCTTGACCTGGGCCTTCACAGCAAAAGGAGAAATGAAAGACAAAATGCTAATTTTTTTTCATGGGTACATGAAAGCATAAAGCAGACTTATGGATATCATAAGAAAAAACGAATTGACATATTATAATGCTTGGTCAATGGTATCTGCGACTTTCAGCTTCGTCCAAGTCCTTGAGGCTGTTCACAAAGCTGTATTTTTGACATTCGAGTTCCAGTGAATTTGAGTTCTTCATACCCTTCGTTAGAAAGACTTTTTTCCTTTTTTTGTGAAAGGACTTTTCGAGCCGGATCATGAATCCTTAAGACCGAAAATTAAAACGGGACCCTGCTGAAACGTCTGTTTCGCGGGAAAGGTCTAAGAGAGGAGGTTTTGTGCGACATGAAAGATTTGAGAGACTACATTGCAAAATGCGAGGAGGAAGGCCAATTAAAGAGGATCAAGGCGGAGGTGGATTGGAATCTGGAGCTTTCCCACATCGCCAAGCTTAATGAAGAGAAAAAAGGGCCGGCCCTTCTGTTTGAAAATGTGAAGGGCTACAAGACACCCGTCATCACCAGCACCTGCACCACCACGGAGAGACTGTCTATCATTATGGGCATGCCCAAGAACTCTTCCCTTGTGGACCTTATGAGGGAGTGGGTCAAGATGGGGGAAAAGAAGGTTCCTCCCAAGTGGGTCGACACGGGACCGTGTAAAGAAAACAAGATGACGGGCAATGATATCGATCTATTCAGATTTCCCGTCCCCAAATTCTTCCCCAGAGACGGGGGGCGCTATTTTGGAACAGCCCATTTCGTGGTCACCAAGGACCCGGAGACGGGTTGGGTCAACGTCGGCACTTACAGGCTCCAACTCCTGCAGAAGAACATTCTCGGCTCCCAATTCATCAAAGGGAAGCACTCCGATATCATGCTCAAGAAGTACCAGGCCATGAAAAAGCCCATGCCGGTGGCTGTGGTGGTAGGATGCGACCCGCTCCTCTTCATCATGGGCGCATCAAGGTTCTCTGCTTTCGAGTCCGAATACGACTTGGCAGGCTCCATCCGTGGAGAACCCATAGAGGTGGTGAAGTGCGATACGAACGACCTGCCTGTTCCCGCAACCGCGGAGATTGTGGTGGAGGGCGAGGTGGATGCCGATAAAACATTGCCCGAGGGCCCGTTCGGAGAGTATACGGGATACTACTCCGGCGTGGGCACCGATGAGCGAAACTTCATCAAGGTGAATCGCGTTACTTTCAGGAATAACCCCATATTCATGGCCACCACCGTGGGCCGGGCCGTGACCGATACTCATATGACCCTGGCCCTCGCCTATGGTGCTTCCCTCTGGCAGCAGCTTGTGGCTATGAAGATCCCCGGCATCAAGGCCGTCTACTGTCCGCCCGAAGCGGCCGGCAGATTTATCGCCATCATCTCCCTCAAGCAGATGTATCCAGGACATACGGATCAGGTTCTTACTGCAGCCATCTCCACAGAGATGGGCGCCTATGGGCTAAAAACAGTCATCGCGGTGGATGATGACGTCGATCCATGGGATATTCCCAGGGTCATGTACGCATTGGCCTTCCGGTTCCAGCCGAACCGGTCCCAGGTCATCAAGCGTGGCCGATCGACGCCCCTGGATCCTTCCCTTCCCATTGACTCCAGGTGGATTACAGGCCGGCTCCTCTTGGATGCCACGATTCCCTATGATTGGAAGGAAAAACCGGTCCAGATCGCGCTTGATCCGGAAGTGGTGAAAAAGGTCCAGGGGAGGTGGAAAGAGCTCGGGTTTAACAATTGAGGAATTCAGGGATTAGGGAATTGAGGAATTCGGAATTTAGGGATTGTGGGCACCCAGCTGTTAGCCTCAAATCAGTTTCAATCCGAAATCCCCCAATTCCCCAATCTTTTTCTTCGATTTCCGTGTTTGAATTTTCTGTAGCTCTTCTATTCCCATGTTGAATCGTCACACTTCTTGAGGAGGTAAGTCATGGCCGTTGCCATTATCGGCATGCTTGATGAGCGAGAACCAGGACTTCGGATCATCAAGGAGTACATTGAGCAAAGAGGACCCATGCCTCTGCTGATCGATATCAGCATTGGAACGGGCGCCATCAGTTCTGCACTAAAAGCTGATATTCCTTGTGAAGAGGTGGCCAAAGCAGGGGGTACCGCGATAAGCGCAGTAAGAGAAATGCTCGCAAAGCAGAGAGACAAGGCGACGTCCACGATGGCCCAGGGGCTGGGCAAAACCCTGGTGGACCTTCACCGGTCAGGCACTCTGGAGGGCGTCATTGCTGTGGGAGGAATGACGGGAACTTTCATCACCCTGTCTGCCATGAGATTGCTCCCATTTGGAGTGCCTAAGCTGCTCATCTCTAGTGTGGCCGCCATGCCCGCATATTCCAAGCAACTCGCCGAGTACTTCGGAGTCCGGGATATCACCGTCATGCACAGCGTGGTCGACACCGTTGGGTTGAACCCTCTGGTGAGAACACTGATGGTGAACGGTGCAGGGGCTATCTGCGGCATGGTGGAAGCAGCGAAGGCGCCGCAGAAAGAGTCAAAACCGTCCATCGCGCTCACCGAGTTCGGTTTTGTTGATAAGGGCGCCCATTATGTGAGGGAACTCCTCGAAGATAAGTACAGCCTCATCTCATTCCATGCCACGGGCTTAGGTGAGAAGGCGGCTTGCGACCTTGTGGGCCAGGGACTTTTCGAGGCCTTTATCGATCTGGTGCCGGGCGGGTTCAGCGATTATCTTATGGGAGGGAACCGGGCAGCCGGGCCCGACAGGTTGGATGCAGGAATAAAGGTGGGGAGACCTTATATTCTCTCCCCCTGCGGTTTTGATATGATTAGCTGTGGCCCCATTCAAAGAAAAGACCAGAACGACCCTCTCTGGGTAAAAAGAAAACTGGCAGGACGAAAACTCCTGGTTCAGGACGCCATGAGGGTCCAAGCAAGAACAAGTCCTGAGGAGGTGAAGACCATAGCCCAAGAAGTGGCGGCGAGATTGAACCAGCACAAAAACAAGAAGCTCGTGAAGTTCGTTGTGCCTATGAAAGGGTTCTCTTCCCTGAGCGTGGAGGGGGGAGCTCTCTACGAGCCTGCGACAGACAAGATCTTTGTTGACGAGCTGAAGCGCAGGCTGGATCCTCAGATCGAAGTCATCGAAGTGAGCACTCATATCAATACCCCCGAGTTTGCCAAGGCCGTGGTGGACGCGCTCAAGAGAGCCTTCAGCGCTTCAGCGTGAGGGGAAGTCAAAGATTCAGATTGAGTAGGTTTAGGGCATGGCGAAAACAGGAAAACAAATTGTGGTCGGGATATCGGGAGCGAGTGGCGTCATTTATGGGTTTGAGATGCTCAAAACCCTGCGTCGCCTTGGCTATGAAACCCATGTGATCATCACCAGGGGGGCAAGGCAGAACTTCCTGTTGGAGACAGACTATACAGTGAAGGAATTGGAAGAAGCTGCCGACCATCTTTACAGTGAGGAGGACCTTGGCGCGAAGATCTCCAGCGGTTCTTTCCTCACCATGGGAATGGTGGTGATTCCCTGTTCTATCAAGACCCTGTCAGCAGTCGCCAATTCGTACAACACGAACCTCCTGATCAGGGCAGCAGATGTGACCCTCAAGGAGAAGAGGATGCTCGTCCTGGTGGTTCGGGAAACGCCTCTCCACGCCGGCCATCTCAAGCTTATGCTCTCTGCAGCGACTGCCGGCGCTATCATTTTACCCCCTGTCCCCGCCTTCTATCATAAGCCAAAGAGCATCCAGGATCTCATCAACCAGACCATAGGCAAGGTGCTCGACTGCTTTGGCATTCAGCACAACTTGTTTCAACGCTGGGGAGGAGCGTAAAATCAGGCTGATTTCTCCTTGGCTTTCCTCTTTGCCTTGACACTTTCCCTGAATTGCTCCAGAAACTCCTTATCCGAGGCTCTCCACATAGCCCCAAACCTTTTCTCAAAATAAGAGGAAGGCAACTTCTCTTGCCAGGGTTCCCATGGGCTTGTTCCTTTTTTGCGGGCCCTTAAGACATCTTCCAGGAACTCCGCGACTCGCGGCATCTCCTCTTTAGGAAGGTAAGAGGCCGCTCCTTCCTTGATGGATCGGATCAGGTTATCAGGGGTAAAAGCATGAGCCGTCAACATCACAGCCGGGATGTTCTTCTTATTTGCCAGCTCAAGCAGACCATAGCCGTCTACACCCATGATATCCAGGATGGCGATGTCAAAGTCCTGTGTTTCAAGGAGCTTCTTGGCCTCTTTGAAATCGGTTGCTTTTGCCACACGACACATCTTCAGGAGTTCTTCCAATGTCACCAGAACATCCGGCTCATCGTCAACGATAAGCACTCTTTTGCCGTCCAATAAGCTTTTTCCCGACATAATCAAGTCTCCCACCGATCATCTATGTTCGCAAATCCCTTTTCAGGCATGCCGTTCTGCCTCAATCCCTCAATAGAACTTCTCGCTCTCTTATGCAACTCTTTTATCAGATTCTAGAGAACCAGGTCAATTGTTTCTCTCCTTTTTTGCTTTCAACCCTCCCTCGGACGCACCGGACACAGTAGGAATTGGTCTTATAGTAGCTGAGCACGTAGCCCCCGTCGAACATCACAATCCATGCGTTGTTTGTATTTTCAGCAAAGGTCGTGCAGGACCAGTAGGACAAGGCGTCTCGAAAAGGAACCTCTTCTCGCATATCAGGGCGGATTTTGTCGAAGAGAGTTTTTCTATCCAGCAGCGTATCCAGCTCTGCAGCTGTAGGCAAACGCCAATCTTTCTTTCCATCCAGTGAAAGGGATCTCGCATATTCTTGCGCTTCGTGCCAGGACATCTCACCGGGAGATTGAACCTGCCATTCCAGGCCTGTCTTAGGATCCTTCCAGGTGAGCGGTTTTCGATTCCCTGCTGTACCGTCCTCTTCTGTTTTACTCCTGGCACGCCCCGGCTGCTTGTCCGAGGACTTTTTTGGATGCGATTGCTGCAGCATTTTATGATCCCAATTCGATTTCAGTCCCCTCCCTCCCCATGTGCTGACTAAGTCCCACATCCTTTACTGGACACAGGGGTACTAGAAACGCCTGAGGGGCCGTGGGGGTCTCTTTCAAAATAGAGAAACGAAGAAATCGCTGCCCGATGATCAGCTTTAGGTGATGGGTGAGGCCCCGCAGGTGCGGGGTGAGGTCCCGCAGGCGCGGGTGAGGCGGGCGGAGGGCTTCCCGGGAACAGCCATCTAAGACCATGCATGGGAATGACTGATGAAACCTCGCCGCCCGCCTTCGCTGCCACCTTTTTGTATAGTTATTCCAGATCTCTCTTCGTTTCCTCATTTTGAAAGAGACCCCCACGACCCCCAATCCATACCCCCTGTGTCCAGTAACCCCACTTATGGGTATCAGCTACGCAGGGGGGAAGGGTCGCGGAAAGAGGCATGTTTCATGGTACACTTTTTTGTATGCCTTGATCAGCCCCGGCAGGGAATTTTGCCGGATCTCCCCAGAAAATGCAGTGGGCGGGACAGGCGACGCTACAGGCCGGTGCTTCATTCCTACCCCGCTTTTCCACGCAGAGGTCGCACTTTACTGCCTTGGTAACTTCCTGGTTAAATTGCATGACGCTGTAGGGACACGCTTGCACACAGCAAGCACCGCATGAAATACATCTTTTTGCTTCACGGACGGCCAGGTCCTCCGTAAATCCGAGATGAACTTCGCGGAAGCTCTTGACACGTGTTTGGGCATCCAGACGGGGCATTTGAGTACGAGATGCAGGATCGTATGTCTCCTTCTGCGGTTGCGTGTTTACGATCAGTTTTGTATCTCTCAGGTCTCTGCCTGCACGAAGGTCGAGGCCTCTCAAGTACCGCCCAATGGAAACGGCGGCCTCTTTCCCGGAACCAACGGCTTCGGCAACGGTTTTGGGACCGTAAAATACATCGCCACCCGCAAAGACTCCTTTCATCGGGGTTTCCAAAGTCATGGGATCCGCCACAAGGCCTGTGGAAGTGACTGGAATTCTCTGTTTGCCTGCAAAGGAGAGATCAGCAGCCTGGCCGATAGCAATGATCACTGTATCCGCTTCGATTGAGGACAAATCTTTTGCATCATATTTTGGATTGAAAACGCACTGGTCGTCGAACACGGAAGTGCAACGCTTGAATTCAAGCCCGGACAGCTTTCCACCCTTTTTCAGAAACCTGTTCGGACCGAAACCGTTGACGATCTTCACGCCTTCCTCTAAAGCCTCCTCGATTTCGTGTTTCCAGGCAGGCATTTCATCTCGTTGCTCCAGGCACACGACCGTGACGTCCTTTGCGCCTTTGCGAAGAGAGGTGAGAGCCACATCAATGGCCACATTGCCGCCCCCGACGACGACAACCTTTTTCCCGACCGAAACGGGATTCTTAAGGGACGCATCCCTGAGAAAATCAACGCCATTGAGGACGCCTTTCATTTTTTCATTTCCTATGTTCAATTGCCTGTTCTTGTGAAGGCCTGTTGCCAGGAAAAAGGCCTTATACCCCTCTTTCTTCAGGCTGTTGAGCGTAATATCTTTTCCAAAGGTCACCCCTGTCTTGATCTTTACGCCCATCTTCTTGACAACGTTGATTTCGGAAGCAAGCGTCTTTCTTGGGAGGCGATACTCCGGAATGCCTACTGCCATCATACCGCCGGCCACAGGCAGTTTTTCAAACACCGTGACCTTGTACCCGTTCAGCGCCAGGAAATAGGCTGCTGTAAGCCCGGCAGGACCTGACCCGATGATGGCCACTTTC